>NZ_JFYS01000002.1:0-180509 GCF_000632045.1 Stenotrophomonas sp. RIT309 | reverse complement strand
TCTGGCGAAGGGGGGGGGGGTCCGGGTGGGGGGGGGGGGCGCCACGGGGGGGCCGAGCCGCGCCAACGGGGGCCTTACCCCGGGCGCCCCCCCACCCGGACCCCCCCCCGCCTACCCACAGGAAGTCAGCTTTTGCTCTGGCTCTGGCCTTGGCTTCAAAGCCTCTGCAGGTGCAGGGCGCAGCCCTGCCGAACCACCCAAAACCCTTACTGGAGCAGCGAGCGCAGCATCCACGCGTATTTCTCGTGGGTCTGCAGGCGCTGGGTCATCAGATCCTCGGTCGGGGCGTCGTCAGCGTCGTCGGCCACATCCAGCACTTCACGTGCCGTACGGCATACCGCTTCGTTGGCGACCACCAACTGGCGTACCATTTCACGCCAGTCCGCACTGTCGGTCAGGCCCGGCTCCTCGACGATCGAGGTCAGCGCAGCAAATTCCCGGTAGGAGCCCGGGGCATTGAAGCCCAGTGCGCGGATGCGCTCGGCCACATCGTCCAGTGCCGCCCACTGCTCGGTGTACTGCGTCTCGAACATGGTGTGCAGCGAGTTGAACATCGACCCGGTGACATTCCAGTGGAAGTTGTGGGTCTTCAGATAGAGCGTGAACGCATCGGCCTGGAACCGCGCCAATCCGTCGGCGATCTTCTTGCGGTCGCCCTGGGTGATCCCGATATCGATGTTGGGGGCCGACGGCGCGGAAGCCGCAAGCTTCTGCTTGCCGGTCTTGGGCTTGGTCGTGCTCTTGGTCTTCGCCATGGGGTTCCTCCTTGTGGAATCGTTGGCCTTCACAATAAATCAGTCTTGATGACTGGTCGCATTCAAAGTTTTAAACGAACCGATTGATGAACGCTATCGACAAAATGCCGCAGTCCCGCCAGCGCCAACAGCGTGCCGCCATCGACGGCGCCATGAGCCGCGACCGTGGACGATTGCTGGGAATGCTCTCGCGTTGCCAGGCCAAGCCACAGGATGCGGCGTTGGCCGCCAGTTTCGAGCAGGCCTTGCAGGTTTCGGTGCAGCGCCGGCAGGCGCGGGCGCAACAACAGCCGGCCATTACTCTGGACCCACAGCTGCCGATTGCGCGTGAAGCCGAGACCATCACCCAGTTGATCCGCGACCATCAGGTGGTGGTGATCGCCGGTGAAACCGGCTCGGGCAAGACCACCCAGCTACCGAAGCTGTGCCTGGCCGCCGGCCGTGGCCAGGCCGGCATGATCGGCTGCACGCAGCCGCGCCGGATCGCCGCACGTGCGGTGGCCAGCCGTGTCGCGCAGGAACTGCAGAGTGAACTGGGCCAGCTGGTGGGCTACCAGGTGCGCTTCAACGACAAGGTCGGCGAAGACACCCGCATCAAGTTCATGACCGACGGCATCCTGCTGGCCGAGATCGCCAGTGATCGCTGGCTGTCGAACTACGACACGATCATCGTCGACGAAGCGCACGAACGCAGCCTCAACATCGACTTCCTGCTTGGCTATCTCAAGCAGCTGCTGCGCAAGCGCCCGGACCTGAAGCTGATCGTCACTTCGGCGACCATCGACACCGAGCGCTTCGCCCAGCATTTCGACAATGCGCCGGTGATCAGCGTCGAAGGCCGTACCTATCCGGTCGAGGTGCGCTATCGCGCGCTGGAAGGCGAGGGCGAAGACCAGGGCGAACGCACGGTCAACGATGCGATCGTTGCGGCCATCGATGAAATCACCCGGCTGGATTCCCGCGGCGACGTGCTGATCTTCCTGCCGGGCGAGCGTGAGATCCGCGATGCGCACCAGTCGCTGGAGCGGCGCAAGTACCGCAATACCGAAGTGCTGCCGCTGTACGCGCGGCTGTCCAACCAGGACCAGGACCGGGTGTTCAACCCCGGCCCGAACCGGCGCATCGTGCTGGCCACCAACGTGGCCGAGACCTCGTTGACGGTGCCGCGCATCCGTTATGTGGTCGACCCCGGTTTCGCCCGCGTCAAGCGTTACAGCCCGCGCAACAAGCTGGACCGGCTGCACATCGAGCCGATCTCGCAGGCCAGTGCCAACCAGCGCAAGGGCCGATGTGGCCGCGTGGCCGAGGGCATCTGCTATCGCCTGTATGCCGAGGCCGATTTCCAGGCGCGGGCGGAGTTCACCGATCCGGAAATCCGTCGTTCCAGCCTGGCCGGGGTGATCCTGCGCATGCTGCAGCTTGGCCTGGGCCGCATCGAGGATTTCCCGTTCCTTGAGGCGCCGGATGAGCGGGCCGTCGCTGACGGTTGGCAGCATCTGACCGAGCTGGGGGCGATCGACAGCGAACGCCACCTGACCGCGATCGGCAAGCAGATGGCGCGCCTGCCGGTGGACGTGAAACTGGCGCGCATGCTGGTGGCGGCGCAGGCGGCAGGCTGCCTGCGGCCGATGTTGGTGATCGCCTCGTTCCTGGGCATCCAGGATCCGCGCGAGCGGCCGCCCGAGGCGCGTGGCGCCGCCGACAACGCACACGCGCAGTTCGCTGACGGCCGCTCCGAGTTCGTCGGTGTGCTGCGCCTGTGGGATGCCTATCGCCAGTCCCATGAGGATCTGACCCAGTCCAAGCTGCGCGACTGGTGCGGCCGCCACTTCCTCGGCTTCCTGCGCATGCGTGAATGGCGCGAGCTGCATCGGCAGCTGCGCCTGCTGTGCGAGGAACTGGGCTTGAAGGAAGAGGCCAACGAGGCATCGATGGCACCGCTGCTGGCCGGCAGCAGTGCGCCGGCTCCGGCGCGCGATGATGCTGCTGCGGTGAAGGCGACCCGTGGCCAGCTGCACCGTGCCGCGCGCCTGGCCCGCGAGGGCAAGGCCGAAACGGCGCCCGCGCCGGTCGCCGCCCGTGCGCAGAAGGACCAGGCGCCCGACGGCGGTGGTTACAGCGAACGCGTTCGCGCCACGGCGTACCAGACCCTGCATCGGGCCCTGGTGGCGGGCCTGCCCACGCAGATCGGCCATCGCAGCGAGAAGGGTGATTTCCAGGCGCCGCGCCAACGCCGTTTCCTGCCGTTCCCCGGTTCGACGCTGTCCAAGCGGCCGCCACCGTGGCTGCTGGCCGCCAACCTGCTGGATACGCAGAAGGTGTGGGGCATGACCCTGGCGGCGATCGAGCCGGACTGGGTGATTGCCGAACTACCGCACCTGCTGCTGCGCAAGCACTTCGACCCGCACTGGTCGCGTGCGCAGGGCCAGGTGCTGGCCTCCGAGCAGATCAGCCTGTTCGGGCTGGTGCTGGCGCCGAAGAAGCCTGTGCATTACGGCCGCATCAACGCCGGCGAGGCGCATGACATCTTCGTGCGCCAGGCACTGGTGACCGGTGAGATCAACACCCGCGCCAGCTTCGTGGCCGACAACCAGAAGGTGCTGGAGCAGGCGCGCGAGGAAGAAGCCAAGCTGCGCCGTGCCGGCATCGTTGCCGACGAGGACTGGCAGGCACGCTGGTACCTGGACCGGGTGCCGCCGCAGATCCACTCCGCGTCCGGGCTGGATGCGTGGTGGAAGGCACTGCCGCCGGAACAGCGCAAGGGCCTGCACTGGTCGTTGATGGATCTGCTGCCGGGCGAAGGCAGCGAGCAGGAGCGCTACCCGAAGTACCTGGCGCTGGGCCAGGCGCGGTTGCCGCTGCACTACCGCTTCGAACCCGGGGCCGAAGATGACGGCGTGACCCTGGACGTGCCGCTGCACCTGCTCAATGCACTGGATGCGGTGCAGTTGGGGTGGCTGGCGCCGGGTTTCGTTGCCGACAAGGCGGCGGCCTTGATCCGCAGCCTGCCCAAGGCAATGCGGCGCAACTACGTGCCGGCACCGGATTTCGCGCGCGCGTTCTACGAGGCCTTCCCGCAGCCCAGCGCGGACGCGATCACCGGCGAGCTGGCGCGCTTCCTGTCCCGCGCAACCGGGGCAACCGTGGCCGCTACCGATTTCGATCCCGGTTCAATCGAACCGCACCTGCACATGAACCTGCGCCTGCGCGATGAGCAGGGCAAGGTGCTGGCAACCTCGCGCGACCTCGATGTGCTGCGTGCGAAGTTCGGTGGCCGTGCCGGCGATGCGTTCGCCGCACGTGCCGGGCGCGAGATGGCGGCCGATGGCCTGCGCACGTTCCCGGCCTCGCCGATTCCGCTGCAGGTACCGGGCGAGGCCGGCGTGCCGGCCTATCCCGCGCTGAAGGATGAGGGTGACAGCGTTGCACTGCGCATCTTTGCTGATCGCCAACAGGCCGAGGAAGCACACCCGCTGGGCGTGCGTCGACTGCTGGAGATCGGCCTGGGCGAGAAGATCAAACAGGCACGCAAGCAGTTGCCGGTAGCAGCGAAAACCGGCCTGTTGTACGCCTCGATCGAAACCCAGGAACGCCTGCGTGGCGATCTGGTCGATGCGGCGCTGAATGCTGTGCTGGCCGACGGCCTGGGCGATATCCGCGATGCGGCGGCGTTCGAGCAGCGTCGCGAGCACGCCGCAAAAACGCTGTTCGGCGAGGCCATGCAGCGGTTGAAGCTGGCCGAGACGATCCTTGCCCTGGTGGCCGAATTGAAGCCGATGCTGGAAGCACCTTTGATGGGCTGGGCGCGCGGCAATCTGGATGACATGGAAGCGCAGCTGGTTGGGCTGATCCATCCCGGCTTCCTGCGCGACACGCCGGCCGACGCCCTGGCGCAGTACCCGCGCTACCTGAAAGCGATGATCCTGCGCACCGAACGCGCCAAGCGCGATCCCCCGCGTGACCAGGCGCGCATGCTGGAACTGCACCCGTTCCTGGAGGCATTGCAGGTGGGCGAGCAGCAGGGCCTGCGCGAGCGGCCGCAGTGGCAGGCCTTGCGCTGGGACCTGGAGGAGCTGAGGGTATCGTTGTTCGCGCAGGAGCTGGGCGCACGCACCGGCGTTTCGGCGAAGAAGCTGGCGCAGCGGGTGACCGCACTGCGCCAGGCCTCGTAATCCCTGGGCTGGCCCCGCCGGGCACTGGCTGGTGGGGTCAAACGGAATGGCATCCACGCATGGCGTGGATCTACTGCGGGACGTGGCGCAGCAGGTTGCCGCCAAACGTTGGCTTGGCTCTACAGCAAAACCAGGCCGTTACTTGGTGCGGCGCACCTTGGGCTGGGTGTTCACGCCTTCGACCTTCAGGTACCACACGCCCATCACTCCGGGGCTGATGCTGACCTTCGGCGACTGCTTGCGTACGCCGGAAATCGAGGTGGCATCGGTCTGTTCCCACTGCTGGCCATTGTCCAGCACGTAGATCCGGCCCTTGCCGAAACCGCGGAACTCGCCCTGCAGCACGCCGCTGATCGGCTCGTTGCTGCCGAAGTCGAAGAAGCCGCGGTTCTTCACGATCACTTCCTGGCGGCCTTCCTCGCGCGCTTCTTCGCGCACCGCAGCGACGGCCTCGGTGGTGGCGGCTTCAACCTTGCCCTGCAGCCAGCGGTTCAGCGTGGCCAGCTCGGCGGCATTGAGCTTGTCCAGGCCAGCGGCCTTGAATTCGGCCGGTGACATCTGCTGCTGCAGGTCACCCTGCACCACGCGCTGGGCCAGCGCAGGCGTCGACAGGGACAGCAGCACGGCGGCACAGGCCAGCAGGCGAGGGCGGAAAGGCAGGGTGATCGAAGGCATGGCGGAACTCTCCCGTGGATGTCGGCGAGTGTAGCGGCATGTCCACATTCCCGGCGATGCTGGCCGCGGCGATTGTTCCTGAACGGCTGCGGCGCTAGTGTAGGGGCTTCTGTCTTGCCTGCTCGATGCTGTGAACCGCGCTTCCGTCCCCGGCCTGGATGCCTTGTTGAACCGCCCCTCGGCAGCCGTGCTGCCGGCTCCGCTGCGCCAGGCCCTGCGCGGGTATTGGGAAGCGCCGGACTGCGACCCGCAGATGCGTGCCAGCTGGTCGGTGCTGGGCGATACCCTGGACGCGCTCGCGATGCTCTCGGCAGACGAGGGCGCCGTGGTGGCGGCCCTGCTGTTCGATCTGCCGGGCCTGCGCGTCCATCTCGACGCATTGCCGCTGGGCAGCCACAAAGCGGCGGTGATCGGCCTGCTCGATGGACAGGATGCGGCCGATCCCGTCTGGGCACTGCATGCCGGTCGCGAGGCCGGCCGCAACAGCGAAGGCCTGCGCCGGTTGCTGCTGGCGATCATCCGCGACCTGCGGGTGGTACCGATCCTGCTGGCCCGGCAGCTGGCGCGCATGCGCGCGGCCGACAAGCTCGAAGAGGAGCAGCGCCGCGCGCTGGCCCAGTTGACCCGCGACATCCATGCGCCGCTGGCCAACCGGCTCGGCATCTGGCAGTTGAAGTGGGAGCTGGAAGACCTGGCCTTCCGTCACCTGGAGCCGGAAACCTACCGGCGCATCGCGCGTGAGGTCGACGAAACCCGCATCGCCCGCGAGCGCTACGTCGAGAATGTGAAGAAGGTGCTGTCGCGCGAACTGGGCGTGCAGGGCATCCGCGCCGAGGTCAGCGGCCGCCCCAAGCACATCTACAGCATCTGGCGGAAGATGCAGAAGAAGCGCCTGGCCTTCGACCAGCTGTATGACATCCGAGCGGTACGGGTGATGGTCGACGACGTCGCCGCCTGCTACGCCGCGCTCGGCGTGGTGCATGCGCTGTGGGCACCGGTGCCGAGCGAGTTCGACGATTACATCGCCCGGCCCAAGGCCAACGATTACCGCTCGCTGCACACGGCGGTGGTTGGCCCGGAAGGGCGCACCATCGAAGTGCAGATCCGCACCCACGACATGCACGCGCAGGCCGAGCTGGGCGTGGCCGCGCACTGGAAGTACAAGGAAGGCGGCAAGGGCGCGGAGAAGTCGTTCGATCGCAAGATCACCTGGATGCGGCAGCTGCTGGAGCAGGCGCAGGACGGGCAGGGCAATGAACTGGCCGGGGCGCTTGATGCCGAGCTGACCGAAGACCGTGTCTACGCGCTGACCCCGAAGGACGAGGTGCTGGACCTGCCGCAGGGCGCAACACCGCTGGATTTTGCCTACCAGGTGCACACCATGGTCGGACACCGCTGCCGTGGGGCCAAGGTCAACGGCCGCATCGTGCCGTTGACCTACCGCCTGCGCAGCGGGGATCGCGTCGAGATCCTCACCGGCAAGGAGGCCGACCCGCGCCGCGACTGGCTGATGCCGGCCAACGGCTTCCTGGCCAGCAACCGCTCGCGCGAGAAGGTGCGCAGCTGGTTCCACAAGCTGGACCGTGCGCGCAACGTGCAGGCGGGGCGCGAGCTGCTGGAGCGCGAACTGAAGCGGCTGGGCCTGCAGCATTCGGACCTGTCCGCGGCGGCGAAGAAGTTCCACGCCGACAGCGTCGACGACCTGTACATCCAGGTTGCCCTGGGCGATACCGGCCCCAACCAGGTCAGCCGTTCGCTGCTGGAGGCCGAGCGTGCGGCCAGCCAGCCGGCGCCGACGTCGGCCTTGCCGCGGCCGACCGCGCGCCGCGAGAACCTGGGCAAGTCCAAGTTCACCGTACAGGGCGTGGGCAACCTGCTGGTGCAGCTGGCGCGTTGCTGCCAGCCGGTGGCGGGTGAACCGATCGTCGGCTACCTGACCCGTAGCCGTGGTGTCACGGTACATCGTGCAGACTGCGTGGCATTGGCACGGCTGGCTGCGACCAGCCCGCAGCGGATCCTGCCGGTGGAATGGGGCCAGGCCGGCGGTGGCTATGAAGTGGACGTGGTGGTCGACGCGGTCGACCGCCGCTGGCTGCTGAAGGACATCACCAACCTGATCGCACAGGAAGACGCCTACGTGCTGGACATCCACAGCGACAACGTCCGCAACAGTGGCCGCGCGCATCTGCGCCTGCGGTTGAAGGTCAGCGACTACGGCCAGTTGTCGACTCTGCTGGGCAAGCTCGATGCGTTGCCGGGCGTGAGCGAGGCGCGTCGTCTGGGCTGAGCTTCACGCTGCCCCGGCTACCCTGCACGCATGGAACGCGAGCCCCCGCATCGTTCACACGGCGCCGCACATCCGGCGCTGGATCGCGTTCGCCGTGAAAGCCGCTGGTGGTGGCTGCAGGCGCGCCACGCACGACGGGTGTGGCGTTGGGCATTGCTGGCTGCCGCAGCCGTGTTCGTGCTGCTGGTACTGGTGCGCAAACCGCTGGCGGACTGGTTCTGGGATGAGCCACAGATAGAACAGCTGCTGGCCGAGGGCGATCGCGCAGTGAGCGAAGGACGCCTGACCGCGGCCGACGGCAGCGGCGCGCGTGAACGCTACCAGGCGGTGCTGGCCCTTGATGGCGACCGCCCGCAGGCGCGACAGGGCCTGGCCCGCACCGGCGCGGCAGCGTTGCAGCAGTCGCGTGAGCGGCTGCAGGCGGGCGACCTGGACGGCTGCGCGCAGGCGCTGGCGTTGGCACGTGAGCTGCAGGTGCCGCGCGCCGAGGCAGATGCGGTGGCCCAGCAGCTGCAGGCGCGTCGTCGCGCCGGTGCTGGCATCGGTGCATTGCTTGCGCAGGCCCGCAATGCCTTTGCAGCGGGGCGGCTGGACGACGGCGACAGCAGCGCGCTGCCGTTGTTCCAGCGCGTGCTGGCACTGCAGCCGGACAACCTGCCTGCACTGGAAGGTCGCGAGGATGCATTGAGCGATCTGCTGCAGCAGGCGCGTGCACAGGCCGCACGCGGTGAACTGGCCACGGCGGCAGCGATCCTGCAGCGCGCACGCCAGTTCGATCCAGGTCATTCCGAACTTCCTGCCAGCCAGGAAGCGCTGGCCCGTGCAATCGACCAGCGCCTGCAGCAGGGGCATCGCGCGCTCAAACGGCAGCAGCTCGAGACGGCTGCGGATAGCTTCCAGGCGGTGCTGGCGGTCACCGCCGATGATCCTACGGCACTGCGTGGGCGTGAGCAGACCGTGCAGGCGTTGCTGGCGCGCAGCCAGAAGCGGGCCGACGACTTCCAGTTCGAGGCGGCCGACAAGGATGCCGCGCTGGCCGCGGGGCTGGGTGCCTCGCAGGCAGCGCAGCAGCAGCTTGCACAGCGCCTGCAGCGTGCGCGGCAGGCGCGCCAGTCGTTGCAGCAGCCGGGTATCAGCACGGCCCAGCGTGAGCGCCAGCTGCGTGATCGGTTGCGCCAGATCGACCGCGCCGAGCGTGCCGGGCAGTGGATCAGCCCTCCCGGCCACAGCGCCTTCGATGCGCTGCGCGAAGCGCAGGCACTGGCGCCGCGCGACAGCCGGGTCAAGGCAGCGGCAGCACGGCTGCTGCCCGCCAGCCGGTCCTGTTTTGATGACAACCTGCGGCAGAACCGGGTGCAGGCTGCGGGCGCCTGCCTGCAGGCCTGGCAGACCCTGGCGCCGACCGCCACAGGGTTGCCCGATGCGCGCGCCCGCCTGGCACAACGCTGGCTGGCGATCGGCAGCGAACGGCTGGGTCGCGGTGATGTGGCTTTTGCCGAACGTGCACTGGAACAGGCGAACCAGCTGGGTGCCGGTCCGGCCACCGCCGAATACCAGCAGTTGCAGGAGCGGCTGCGCGACATCGGTAGCGTGCCGCCGTGACCCGATGGATCGCGTTGACGCAGCTATAGTAATGGCCCCCTGTTGCCTTGCCCTGGATAGTAGATGACCGTTCTTGTTTCCGGCGCGACCAGCCAGATCGGTCGTTACCTGTTGCCACGGCTGGTCCAGGCCGGCATGGACGTGCAGGCGGTAAGCCGACGTCCACAGGCGGAGCAGCCAGGAGTGCAGTGGCTGGGCGGCGACCTTTACGATGCACTTGACCAGAGTGGCCCGCACGCTTGGCAGGCCATTGCCAGCTCCAGCCCGATGGAGCTCTGGGCGGAATGGCTTTCCCGGCAGACGGTGGCACCGGCGCCCCGGATCATCGTCACCAGTTCGATGAGCGTGCTCACCAAGCAGGAATCGGCGCAGGCCGATGAGCAGGATGTGGTTGCAATGCTGCAGCGCGGGGAACGGGGGCTGATTGCGCAGGCCGAGCGTCTTGGCATGGAGTGGACGATCCTGCGGCCGACGCTGATCTACGGTGCCGGCATCGATCGCAGCATCTCCCCGATCGTGGCGCGCGCGCGCCGTCTTCGAGTGTTTCCCATTCCGATGACCCATGGCATGCGTCAGCCGGTGCACGCCGACGACATCGCCCAGGCCATGGTGCAGGCCATACGAACCGGGGCCGCCGCAGGCCGGGTGTTGGAAATCGGTGGCGGTGAACGGCTGCCTTACCACGAGATGTTCCGTCGCATGCGTGCCAGCCTGGTGGAATCGACCCTGCCTGTGCGACTCCCGGATCTGTCGCTGCGCGCGCTGGCTGCGGTTCTGCCCCGCGCGCGCGGCCCGGTGTCGCGCCTGCAGCAGGACCTGATCGCCGACAACAGCGAATTGACGGCGCTGCTGGGCGTGCGGCCGCGCGCTTTCCGGCCGGATGCTGGTACCTGGCAGCCCATGACCCCCGAACTGGCATCCGCACGCGTTGCGGCCTCTCCGCCAGGGGTAGTGGCATGACGTCCGTACGTCCCAGCGTGGGAGTTGCGTTGTGTACCTACAACGGTGCGCGCTACCTGCAGGCGCAGTTGGACAGCATCCTGGCGCAGAGCGAGCCGGTGGATGAGGTGGTCATCGGCGACGATGGCTCTTCGGATCAGACCATGGCCCTGCTGCAGGTATTCAGCAGCCGGGCGGGCGCGATGGGCATACGCGTCGAGGTCGTGCAGCATGCACGCAATCTCGGCTACATCCTGAATTTTGCCGATGCGCTGCAGCGCTGTCGGTCCGACATCCTGTTCCTGTGCGACCAGGACGACGTCTGGTATGTCGATCGGGTTGCAACTTACCTGCAACGGTTCCAGGCCGATCCGGGCCTGCTGCTGCTGCACAGCGATGCGCGCCTGGTCGATGGCGATGGCGTTGCGCTGGGTGGACACCTGCTTGAAGTGCTGGGAGTGCATCCGGCCGAAGTGGCGCTGGAGCGATCCGGGCTTGTGATCGATGCGGTTCTGCTGCGCAACTTCATTACCGGGGCAACCTGTGCGCTGCGCCGGGGGCTGCTGGAGAGTGCGTTGCCGATCGCTCCGTGCTGGAGCCACGACGAGTGGCTGGCTGTAGTCGCCTCGCTGGACGGTGGGCTGGACATGATCGCGCGGCCTACCATTGATTATCGCCAGCATGGCAACAACCAGATCGGTGCCGGCCGCCGTGGACTGATGCGGCACCTGCGCCAGCTTGACCTGTTTGAACGCCAACGCCGGCAACGCACGGCCGATCGCCTGCTGGCGCTGGATGCGCTGCTGCGTCGGCGTGACGTGCTGATTGCGCCTGTTCGTTTCCACGGCCTGGCAGCGCTGGCCTGGCGCATGGCCTGGTCGCGGCTGCAGCTGTATCGGCGGGCCGATGTGTCGCTGCGCTGGATTGCCCAGGACGCGCCTCGCCTGCTGGCCCGGCTCGCCAATGTGTGCCTCGCCGGGGCAGGCTGGAGAGGCATTCACGCGGCCGCGGCCGGCGCCCGCAGGGGCTGGACGGAATCGCACACAGCTTGAACTGCAGTGAAACCCGGGGCCGGCGCCTGCCTGCCTTCGCGGCGGCTGCGTTAGACTCGCCGGACCCTATCAATCCGCATTCCCGTGCCCCGACGCTACGATTCCGACGACATCGACGATTCCGACGACGACCTGCAGGACGATGGCAGCCCGCTCTGGCGGCGCCGACTGATCACCTGGACCATGGCTGCGGTCGCGTTGGGATTGGGTTTCCTGATCCCCTATACGCTGTACCTGAACCAGCAGGTGACGCAACGCTTCGGTGAACTGCGCTGGCAGATCCCGACGCGCGTCTATGCACGCCCGCTGGTGCTGATGCCCGGCAAGGCGATGGATGCGGCAACCCTGAAAACCGAACTGGCCGCCTCGGCCTATCGCGATGATGGCCAGGGCAAGGATCCGGCAACCTATGCGGTGCAGGGCGGCCGCTTCGTCATCTCCAGCCGCGGCTACAACGATGTCGACGGCCACGTTGCTGCGCGCCGGGTCGAGCTGTCGCTGTCCGGCGGTAGCATCGCATCGTTGCGGGACGCCGACAGCCGCAAGGCGCTGAAGGCGGCCCGCATGGATCCTGCGCGCATCGCCACGCTGTATGGGCAGAAGCAGGAAGAGCGCCGCCTGATCCGCATGAACGAGGCCCCGGACCTGTTGGTCACTGGCCTGCAGGCGGTCGAGGACAAGGACTTCAACCGCCATCACGGCATCGATCTGTCCGGTATCGCGCGCGCGGTCTGGGTGACTGTCCGCTCCGGTGGGCAGAGCCGCCAGGGCGCTTCCACCCTGACCCAGCAGCTGGCCCGCAGCGGCCTGCTGGGAATCGGCAAGGAACAGACCGTCACCCGCAAGTTCAACGAAGTGCTGTATGCGTTGATCATGGAAGCGCGCTATGACAAGCGCACCATCTTCGAGGCGTACCTCAACCAGGTGTATCTGGGCCAGCGCGGCAGCCAGGCGATCCACGGCATGTCCTCCGGTGCCGAGTTCTGGTTCGGCCGCGATCTCTCCTCGCTGGAAACCGAGCAGATCGCGCTGCTGATCGGCCTGGTCAAGGGACCGTCCTACTACGACCCGCGGCGGAATCCCGAGCGCGCGCTGGACCGTCGCAACTTCGTGCTGGGCAAACTGCACGAGGCGACCCTGATCGACGATGCCGAGTACCAGCGTGCGTTGAAGGCGCCGCTGGGCGTGCCCAAGACCCCGGGCCTGGTGGCGGCCAACCGCTTCCCGGCCTACGTTGACCTGGTGCGTCGCCAGCTTGCCCACGACTATCCGGAATCCGCCCTGCAGGGCGCTGGCCTGAGCGTGATGAGCGGCATGTCGCCGTCCGCGCAGGCTTATGCCGAAGGTGCGGTCACGCGCACCATCAAGTCGCTGGAAAGCAAGCGTCGCCCCGAGCTGCAGGCCGGCCTGGTGATGACCGACGTGCACAACGGTGACGTGGTGGCGGTGATCGGCAGCCGCGAAGTGTCCGAGGTCGGCTTCAACCGTGCCATCGAGGCGCAGCGCCCGGTCGGCTCGCTGCTCAAGCCATTCGTGTACCTGCTGGCACTGGCGCAGCCGGACCGCTATTCGCTGGCCAGTTGGGTCGATGATTCACCGGTGACGGTGCAGCTCAGCCGCGGCCGCAACTGGAACCCCGGCAATGCGGACAACCGCAGCCACGGCACCGTGCGCCTGATCGATGCGCTCGCCCACTCCTACAACCAGGCGACGGTACGGGTGGGCATGCAGGTCGGCCCGGAACGGGTGACGCAGCTGATCCACGTGCTGGCCGGCATCAAGGCCGAGGCGAACCCGGCGGTGATCCTCGGCTCGACCGACCAGAGCCCGTACGCGATGGCGCAGCTGTACCAGTTCCTGGCATCGGGCGGCGAGATCCAGCCGCTGCACGCGGTGCGTGGCGTCCTTGATCCGCAGGGCAAGCTGCTCAAGCGTTACGACAAGACCCCGGCACCGGCACAGGAAGGTGACTCGATTGCCGCCAACCTGATCAGCATCGGCCTGCAGCAGGTGGTGGCCAGTGGTACCGCGCAGCGTTTGAACGCCGATGGCCTGGGCCGCCTGCAGCCGGCCGGCAAGACCGGCACCACCAACGATGGCCGCGACAGCTGGTATGCCGGTTACACCGGCGATCACCTGGCGGTGATCTGGATGGGCAATGACCAGAACGAACAGGCCGGCCTGTATGGCGCCACCGGCGCGATGCGGGTGTGGTCGGGCATCTTCCAGCGCCTGCCGACGGCGCCGTTGAAGGTCAGCAACAAGGGCCTCGACTGGCAGCCGGTTGCGGCCACGGGAACCAACAGCACCGATGAAGGGTGCCCGGGTGCCCGCCGCTTCCCGTTCGTGGTGGGCTATGCGCCTGCGTATGAACCGTGCGCACCGGCGGCCTTGCCGGATGCGCAGGGCGGTGCGGAAGGCGAGGGCGGCGGCTGGCGCAGCTGGTTCGGCCTTGACCGTAAGCCCGAACCCGCCGCTGAACCTGCCGCAGCACCCGCTGCAGCGACTCCTCCTCCAAGCCGATGATGCCGATGACTATCCGTTCGCTGTTCCAGCCCCTGGTCCTGAGTGGCCTCAGCCTGGCCCTGGCGGCCTGCGTGAGCAGCGCGCCGCAGGTGGTCAAGCCGGTGGATACCACCACGCCCGCACAGCGGCTGGCAGCCGTGGAAGCCGCAGCCGGCCCGGATGACAAGGAACTGTCGGTGCAGCCACTGCGCGATTCCCAGGTTGAGGATCTGCGGCAGACGGCGCTGACCCAGCGCAAGGCCAATGATCTGGCCGGCGCGGCCGGCAGCCTGGACCAGGCGTTGCAGATCGTGGCCGGTGATCCGTCGGTATTGCAGGAACGCGCGGAACTGGCGCTGCTGCAGGGCCAGTGGGCGGAGGCGGAAACGTTCGCACGCAAGGCTGTGGACCTTGGCTCGAAGACGGGGCCGTTGTGCCGCCGGCACTGGGCGACGATCGAGCAGGCGCGCCTGGCGCGGGGCGAGAAGGAGAATGCGGTGTCCGCGCACGCGCAGATTGAAGGCTGCACGGTGCCGGGGATCAAGCGGTACTGAGTTTCCCAGCCAACGGCGCAGCCCCTCGTGGCTGGCTGCTTGGTCGCGCAAAAGCCGCGCTGGCCGGGCAGGTTGGATTCGCGGGGGACGCCGTGAACCCATCCCTGGGGGCTTGGCCGCGGCATCCATGCCGCGGACACCCCCGCGAACCCAACCTGCCCGGCCTCTGACAGTTTCCGTGTGCGGCCAGCCACGGAAAAGAAAAAGAAAATCAATAGCGGGTCGCGCGCTGCGCGCACTCGCTGCGGGGTCGGATCCGTTTTCCGCAGGAGAACGGATCCGCCCCCTTCTACTTTCTCCGTTACACCAACCGCTTCCGCTCTGCCTTTGCATTCCGTCACCGGGAAACTGTCGAAGGGGGGGGCTGTGGGTTTGCGGGGTGTCCGCGGCATGGATGCCGCGGCCAACCCCCCAGGGATGGGTTTGCGGCGTCCCCGCAAACCCACAGTCCCCCGCCAGCCCTCAGTCCAACCCAGAGCCATGAACAAACGCTGTTGCCGTTGCTTTTGCTTGTGCTCTGGCCTGAAACGGGTGCCGGGCAACGCCCGGCCGGGTATCCTTTCCACCTGATGTCCGACCTTGTCCATGCCAGCCGCGAAGCCCTCAGCGAAGGCGGCGCGCTCGCCTCCCATCTGGATGCGTTCGTCCCGCGTCCTGCGCAGCTGCGCCTTACCGAGGCCATTGCCGCGTCGATGCAGCAGCGCGACCTGCTGCTCGCCGAAGCCGGTACCGGCACCGGCAAGACCTTTGCCTATCTGGTGCCGGTGCTGCTGTCCGGAATGCGCACCATCATTTCCACCGGCACGCGCGCGCTGCAGGACCAGCTCTACCACCGTGACCTGCCGCGCGTGCGCCAGGCACTGGGCGTCGGCGTGCGCAGCGCGCTGCTGAAGGGGCGCAGCAACTACCTGTGCCGCTACCGCCTGCAGCAGGCACGCGGCGAGCCGCGCTTCTCCAGCCCGGAACAGGCGGCACAGTTCCAGCGCATCCTGGCCTGGTCCGGTCGCTCGGATTCGGGCGATATCGCCGAACTCGATGGCCTGGCCGACGACTCGCCGCTGCTGCCGATGGTCACCTCCACCGTCGACAACTGCCTGGGCAACGAATGTCCGTTCTGGGATGACTGCTTCGTCGTGCGGGCCCGCCAGCGTGCCCAGGCCGCCGACCTGGTCGTGGTCAACCACCACCTGCTGCTGGCCGACCTGGCGCTGAAGCAGGAGGGCTTCGGTGAACTGCTGCCCGGTGCGCAGGCCTTCGTCATCGACGAAGCCCATCAGTTGCCCGAACTGGCCGCGCAGTTCTTCGGCGAAGGCTTCGGCATGCGCCCCTGGCAGGAACTGGGCCGTGACTGCCTGGTTGAAGCGCGCGGCGTGGGTGGCGCACAGTCTGCACTGCAGGAACCGGTCGATCATCTGCAGCAGGCATTGTCTGCACTGCGTGCTGCGATGGAGGGGCTGCCCGCGCGTGGCACCCAATGGCGCGCGCTGGCAATGCCGCAGGTACGCGAGGGTTTCGATGCGGTGATGTCCAGCCTGGTGGTGCTGGAGCAGGCATTGCAACCGCTGCGCGAAGCCGCTGCTGGCCTGGATGCCTGCCATGCGCGCGCACGTGAGGCGATTTCGCGGCTGGGCCGTTGGCTGGGGGATGAAGAACCCGCGCTCGACTTCGATGCCGATCCTGCAGAAGCGACCGCCGCCGCTGGTGACGTGCTCTGGTATGAACTGACCGCGCGCGGTTTCCGCTGCCAGCGCACGCCGATGGATGTGTCCGCGCCGCTGCGCGAACATCGCGAGCGCAGCCATGCCGCATGGATCTTCACTTCCGCCACGCTGACCGTTGGCGGTGGCTTCGAGCACATCGCCACGCGCCTGGGCCTGGATGATCCGCAGACGCTGGTGCAGCCCAGCCCGTTCAACTGGCCCGAGCAGGCACTGTGCTACCTGCCTGAAGGCCTGCCGGATCCGGCCGCGCGCGGTTTCGGAACCGCACTGATCCAGGTGCTGCGTCCGGTGCTGCAGGCGTCGCAGGGCAGGGCGTTCCTGTTGTTTGCTTCGCATCGTGCGCTGCGCGAGGCGGCCGAGGCGCTGCGTGATGGGCCCTGGCCGCTGTTCGTGCAGGGCGAAGCGCCGCGCGCGACCCTGCTGCAGCGTTTCCGCGAATCCGGCAATGGCGTGCTGCTGGGCTCGGCCAGCTTCCGCGAGGGCGTGGATGTGGTCGGCGAGGCATTGAGCGTGGTGGTGATCGACAAGCTGCCCTTCGCCACGCCCGATGATCCGGTGTACGAAGCGCGGCTGGATGCCATACGCACCCAGGGAGGCAATCCCTTCCGCGACGAGCAGTTGCCGCAGGCGGTGATTGCCCTGAAGCAGGGCGTTGGCCGCCTGATCCGCAGCGAGACCGACCGTGGCGTGCTGGTGCTGTGCGACCCGCGTCTGCTCAACCGGGGTTATGGCAAGGTCTTCCTGCAGTCGCTGCCGCCGTTCCGGCGAACCCGGGCCCTGGCCGATGTGCAGGCCTTCTTTGCGCCACAATGGGCGCCCGTGGCGGATGCCGCTGCCCCGACCGCTGCCGTGGCGGGGCCGGAGCCGGCTCCCGGCGCCACGTTCCCCCTGTTCTGACCCGATCCGATGAAACTGCTCGCCTTTGAAACCGCCACCGAAGCCTGTTCCGTAGCCCTGCATGTCGATGGGCAGGTCCGGGAACGCTTCGAGATCGCCCCCCGCCGGCATGCCGAACTGAGCCTGCCGTGGGCGGAGGAGCTGCTGGCCGAGGCCGGCATCAGCCGCCGCCAGCTGGACGGCATCGCGCTCAGCCGTGGTCCCGGTGCGTTCACCGGTGTGCGCCTGGCGATCGCGTTGGCGCAGGGCATCGCGCTGGCGCTGGATCGGCCGTTGCTGCCGGTGTCGACGCTGCAGGTGCTGGCGCTGCGCGCGCCGGTGGAAGAGAAGCAGATCCTGTCGGCGATCGATGCGCGGATGGGCGAGTTGTACGTGGCACGCTTCGAGCGCGTGGATGGACTGCCGGTGGCGCGGGATGCCGAGCGCGTGTGCGTGCCGGCGGCGGTGTCGTTGCCGGATGCTGCGTCCGTCTACGGCGTCGGCACCGGGTTTGCCGCGGCCGAGGGCGCGCTGGTCGCGCAGCTGGGGGCTGGCCTGCGCCGCTTCGATGCAACGGCGCTGCCGCGTGCAGCGGATGTGCTGGCACTGGCGGTACCGGCGTTCGCGCGCGGCGAAGGCATTGTGCCGGAGAAGGTCGAGCCGGCGTACCTGCGGGACAACGTGGCGCTGACGCTGGTCGAGCAGCAGGCGGCGCGGGATGCCAAGGCGAAGGCCAACGGCTGAGCCCCTCGTGGCGGGGTGGTGGGTCGCTGACAGCAGAAGCCGTGGGTTGGCCGGGCACGGACAGTTTCCGTGCGCGTTCGCCACGGAAAATCAAAAAAAATCAAATTCAAAAGCCGGTCGCTTCGCTCGCATCCACGCATGGCTTGGATCTACCGTGCAGGCATGGCGTGGATGCATCGTGTCGACCAAGGTCGACAGCTACCAACAGCAAAGATGCGCCGCGATTGGTCAGGGGTGGGGCGGTGTGGGCTTGCAGGACCGTTGGCGCCATGGATGGCGCCATCGAGCCCCCATGGATGGGTTTACGGCGTGTCCTGCAAGCCCACACCGCCCCGCCAAACCGAACAGCCCAACCGCCGCTCTTGATCTTGACGTTGCAGTTGCCGTTGCAGTTGCCGTTGCCGTTGCTGTTGCTTGCAGCGGGTCCCGGGCCGCAGGCCCGGGCGGAAAACCTCACCGGTCGTCGCGCAGTTCGCCACCGGGCAGGAACACCCACGTGCGCGTGACCTGCAGGATGTCGATCTGGTCTTCGCTGTCGGGCAACGGCGGGAACGGTTGTGCCAGCTGGATCACCCGCAGTGCGGCCTCGTCCAGCAGCGGCGTGCCGCTGGACTTCAACACCCGGCTGCTTTCCACGCTGCCGTCGCGGCGTACCCCCACGCTGATCACCACCTGGCCACCCAGCCGGCGCTGCCGCGCTTCGTCAGGGTAGTTCAGGTTGCCGACCTGCTCGGCGCGGTCCACCCACGCGCGCAGGTAATTGGCGTAGGCGTATTCGCGCGTGCTGGCCGAGACGAATTTCCGGTTCGGCCGCTTGGCGTACTGCGCCGAACGCAGGTGCACTTCCGCCGCCAGCCGCGCCATTTCAGCATCGCGCTGTTCGCGCGCGGTCATCGGTGCATCCGGTGTTGGTTGCAGCGGGGTAGGGCGCGACTGCGCCACGGCCACGGTGTCCTGGCCATTGCGGCTGCTGACCACCCGCGCCTGCGGCGGCGGTACCGGTGCTGCCGACTGCTGCTGCTGGGGTACCGGACTGATGCCGGCCTGGGCCTGCGGCACGATGCCGGCCTGGTTGTCGCGGGGGCGCTGCGCACGATCGTGCTCGCCACCGCCTTCCTGGCTGGCGGCAGCCAGGAAATCGGCCTGCTTCGGGGTCAGCGCGGTGCGGGTCTGGCTGAAGATCACTTCCAGGGTCGGCACCAGGGGCGCGTCGCCTTTCACGGCAAAGCCGACCCCGAGGATCAGCAGGGCGTGCACCAGCACCGACAGGGCGATGGTGGCGCCCAGCCGCTGCGCTTCACGCGCCGGTGGGGCGAGGACGGCAGGTGCGGCATCCATCAGCGCAGATCGGCCTCGATCGCGTCGAACAGGGTGCCGGCGATGTTCAGGCCGTACTGCGCGTCCAGCTCGCGCACGCAGGTCGGGCTGGTCACGTTGACCTCGGTCAGGTAGTCGCCGATGACGTCCAGGCCGACGAAACGCATGCCACGACGCTTCATTTCCGGGCCGACCTGGGCGGCGATCCAGCGATCGCGTTCGCTCAGCGGACGGCCTTCGCCACGGCCACCGGCGGCCAGGTTGCCGCGGAACTCATCGCCCTGCGGAATGCGCGCCAGGCAGTAATCGACCGGCTCGCCATCGACCAGCAGGATGCGCTTGTCGCCGGCAGTGATGTCGGGAATGAACTTCTGGGCCAGGGCGAGCTTGCGGCCGCCGTCGGTCAGCGTTTCCAGGATCACGTTCAGGTTGGGGTCGCCCTGTCCGCTGCGGAAGATCGAGCGCCCGCCCATGCCATCCAGCGGCTTCAGTACCGCCTGGCCGTGTTCCAGCGCGAAGGCCTTCAGTGCCTTGGCGTCGCGGCTGACCAGGGTCGGCGGGCAGCACTGCGGGAACAGCAGCGCGGCCAGCTTCTCGTTGTAGTCGCGCAGGCCCTGCGGGTTGTTGACCACGCACGCACCGGCGGCGGTAGCGACATCCAACACCTGGGTGTCGTAGACATACTCGGCGTCGACCGGCGGGTCCTTGCGCATCAGCACGATCTGGCCGGGACCGAATTCGGTCCGGCTGAATGCGCCCAGCTCGTACCAGCCGGCCGGGTCGTCGCGCACCTGCAGGGGGGCGGTCCAGGCCACGGCCACCCCGCCTTCCAGCGCCAGCCCGCCCGGGCGCACGTAGTGCAGGGCATGGCCGCGGCGCTGGGCTTCCAGCAGCATGGCGAACGTGGTGTCCTTGGCGATCTTGATGTGGGCGATGGGGTCCATCACCACGATGACGTTCAACGGCATGGGTGCACCTGTCAGGCAAGGCGTTGATGGTAGCGGCAACGCCGGCCGTGCGCCTCCCCGGCGATGTGCAACGCAGCGTCCCTTGCCGGGCTGCGCAGTGATTGCCAATCCGGTCACGTTCAGCCCGGCGCCACGCCCCGCGCCACGGACCGCCCTTGAAGCGGGCGCGGGAAGTGCGATATAGATACGCTTTCGCAGCGGCTCCCGCCAAAGATTGGGCCGTGCGCTTGGGGAATGGCAATGACTGAAAACACGACTGCGGGCGGGGAGCTCGCAGGACTCCGGGTGATGGTCATCGATGACTCGAAGACCATCCGCAGGACTGCGGAAACACTGCTGAAGCGCGAAGGCTGCGAAGTAGTGACCGCGACGGACGGTTTCGAGGCCCTGGCCAAGATTGCCGACCAGCAGCCGCAGATCATCTTCGTCGACATCATGATGCCGCGCCTGGATGGCTACCAGACCTGCGCACTGATCAAGGGTAACCAGCTGTTCAAGGCGACCCCGGTGATCATGCTGTCGTCCAAGGATGGTCTGTTCGACAAGGCGCGGGGGCGCATCGTCGGCTCGGAGCAATACCTGACCAAGCCATTCACGCGCGAAGAACTGCTGGGTGCCATCCGCACGTACGTCAACGCCTGACCAGGGGGGAAAGGCACAATGGCTCGTATCGTCCTGATCGAGGATTCACCGACCGACCGCGCGGTGTTCACCCAATGGCTGCGCCGTGCCGGCCATGAGGTGCTGGAAGCGGACAATGCCGAAGATGGCCTGCAGCTGGTCCGCGACCAGGTGCCGCAGCTGGTCCTGATGGACGTGGTGCTGCCGGGCATGAGCGGTTTCCAGGCGACCCGGGCGATGGCCCGCGACGCAGCGATCAAGCACATCCCGGTCATCATCGTCAGCACCAAGGCGATGGAAACCGACAAGGCCTGGGGGCTGCGCCAAGGCGCCGCCGACTACATCGTCAAGCCGCCGCGCGAGGAAGAACTCATCGCCCGGATCAACGAGCTGGTGGCCTGATGCGCTCGCCCTTCGACATTCTTGAAGCCTACGAACGGCGCAGCCTGGCCCACGCGGTGCAGCTGCCCGGGCGGCAGTTCGCGCAGGACCTGTGGCGTGGCGTCGGTTTCCGTGTTGGCCAGCGTCGGCTGGTGTCCGATTTCCGCGAAGTGGTGGAGATCGTGCCGATGCCGCCGGTGACCCCGGTGCCATGCGCGCAGCCGTGGCTGCTGGGCGTGGGCAACCTGCGCGGCAACCTGTTCCCGGTGGTCGACCTGAAGTACTTCCTGGAAGGGGCGCGCACTGTCCAGCAGGAAGGCCAGCGCGTGCTGATCATGCGCCAGGCCGGTGGCGACGTCGCCCTGACCATCGATGAACTGTTCGGCCAGCGCAGCTTCGAGCTGACCCAGCAGATCGAGGCCGGTTCACTGGCCGAGGGACGCTACGGCCACTTCGTCGATCGCGCTTTCCATGCCGATGGCAACGATTGGGGCGTGTTCTCGCTCTCGCTGCTGTCGCGTACCCCTGAATTCCGGCAAGCCGCGGCCTGAGGCCGGGCATCGCCCCCTGCATTGAAAATCGAGGTTGAACGATGAGTACTGCTTCGGATGCCACCAAGTCCGGCAAGCTGCGGCTGGGCGGCAGCAACCTCTGGCTGGCGCTGCTGGCCCTGTCGATGATCCTGTTCGGTGTGAACACCGGCGTGTCCACCTGGCAGGGCAGCCGCCTGGCCGATGCCGGTTCCAAGGCCGCGGACCTGCAGGTGCTGTCGCAGCAGCTGGCCAACCAGGGCCGTGACGCGGTCGGCGGCAACGCGCAGGCCTTCACCGCCTTCAAGGCCACCCGCAACGCGATCGAGCAGAACGTGTCGACCCTGCAGGGCCGCTACGGCAACGAGCCGGGCGTCTCCCGGGCGATCTCGACCCTGGCCGACACCTGGGCGCCGCTGGGCAAGCAGGCTGGCCAGCTGGTGGCCAGTGAACCGGCAGTACTGGCCCTGGCCGGCAACGCCAACAACTTCTCCGGTGCGGTGCCGGGCCTGCAGGCCCAGTTGAACGAGCTGGTGCGTGCGATGTCCGCCTCCGGCGCGCCGTCGTCGCAGGTCTACAGCGCCCTGCAGCAGGTGGTGGTCGCCGGTTCGATGGCGCGTCGCGTGACTGAAATCCGCGCCGGCGGCACGGCTGCGGCCGCTGCCGGTGACGCGCTGGCCCGCGACATCACCGTGTTCTCGCAGGTGCTCGATGCGCTGCGCAATGGCAACGAGGACCTGGGCATCACCGCCGTGCGCGGCGCTGCCGCCGTCGCTGCGCTGGAGCAGTCGCAGCAGAAGTGGCAGGCGATGAAGCAGGACGCCGACGCGATCCTGGCCAGCTCGCGCCAGCTGTTCGCCGCGCAGTCCGCTGCCTCCGCACTGGGCCAGGGTTCGGCGAAGATGCTGACCGACAGCCGCAAGCTGTTCGAAGCCTTCTCCTCGTTCGGTTCGGTGTCCGACACCCGCCTGTTCCCGAATTTCTGGATCGGCGTGGTGTCCGGTGCGCTGTCGCTGATCGCGATCATCGGTTTCGTCTCCACCAACGTGCGCAGCCGCTCGCGCGAGCAGGAACTGCGCTACCAGACCCAGGTGGAGTTCAACAGCCGCAACCAGCAGGCGATCATGCGGCTGCTGGACGAAATCTCCTCGCTCGGTGAGGGCGATCTGACCGTGAAAGCCTCGGTGACCGAGGACATGACCGGCGCGATCGCGGACGCCATCAACTACGCGGTGGATGAACTGCGCCACCTGGTGACCACCATCAACGACACCTCGGCCAAGGTCGCGCTGTCGACCCAGGAAACGCAGGCCACCGCGATGCAGCTGGCCGAAGCGGCCGGCCACCAGGCCAACCAGATCACCTCGGCGTCGGACCGGATCGGCGAAATCGCCGCCAGCATCGAACAGGTATCGCGCAACTCGGCCGAGTCGGCCGACGTGGCACAGCGTTCGGTGGTGATCGCCGCCGAAGGTGCCGGCGTGGTCCGCGAGACCATCCAGGGCATGGACCAGATCCGCGACCAGATCCAGGAGACCTCCAAGCGCATCAAGCGACTGGGCGAATCTTCGCAGGAGATCGGCTCGATCGTGGAACTGATCAACGACATTTCCGAGCAGACCAACATCCTGGCATTGAACGCGGCCGTGCAGGCGGCTTCGGCCGGTGAAGCCGGTCGTGGTTTCGCGGTCGTGGCCGACGAAGTGCAGCGCCTGGCAGAGCGCACCTCCGGTGCGACCCGACGTATCGAGAACCTGGTGCAGGCGATCCAGGCCGACACCAACGAAGCGGTCACCTCGATGGAACAGACCACCGCCGAAGTGGTGTCCGGTGCACGCTTGGCCGAGGACGCCGGCACCGCGCTGACCGAGATCGAGCGCGTGTCCAACGCACTCAATACCCTCATCAAGAACATCTCCATCGCCGCCCAGCAGCAGTCGTCGGCGGCGTCGGACATCACCCGCACGATGGGCGTGATCCGCCAGATCACCGGCCAGACCTCGCAGGGTGCCGGGCAGACCGCCGAGTCGATCGGCCACCTGGCGCAGCTGGCGGCCGACCTGCGTCGTTCGGTCGCCGACTTCAAGCTGCCGGCGTGACACGGGCAGGGCGGCGAGCAAGGAACCAGTCGATGAAGCATTTCCATTCCCCACGCCAGGATCCGCGCGACCGTCGCGCGGCGGCGACCGGAGCGCATCCATGAGCAGCCTGCGCGATGCGATGAGCCACGCAGCCCTGGGCTGGGTCAAGCCCGAGCTGGACGAGACCCTGCGCCTGGTGCGCAACGAGGTCGAGTACTTCGCCGAAGATCCGGCCGACAGCAGCCGCATGCGCATCTGCGCCGGCTACCTGCACCAGGTGCAGGGCACGCTGCGCATGGTCGAACTGTATGCACCGGCGATGGTGGCCGAGGAGCTGGAACAGCTCGCCATCGCCGTCGGCAAGGGCGAGGTCGCCGAGCGCGACGAGGCCTGCGCCACCCTGATGCGCGGCAGCGTGCTGCTGCCCGATTACCTGGAGCGCCTGCAGAACGGACACCGTGACATCCCGATCGTGCTGCAGCCGCTGCTCAACGAGATCCGCGCCGCCCGTGGCGAAGCGCTGATCAACGACAGCGTGCTGTTCGCGTTCGCGCCCGATTCGGTGACCGCCACCGAAGCGGAACTGGACCATGCACGCGGCAGCCTCAGCGGCCGCAACCGCGAGCTGCTGGACACCGTTGGCAACGCGGTCAAGGAAGAACTGCTGCAGGTCAAGGACGCGCTGGACCTGCACCTGCGTACCGACGGTTCGCCGCAGCAGCTGCAGGAGCAGGTGACCAAGCTGGGTTCGGTGGCCGATACGCTGGGCATGCTCGGCCTGGGCGCTGCGCGGGGCGTGGTCGTGCAGCAGCGCGACGCGCTGCGCGGGGTCGTCGAGGGCCGCCAGCAGATCGACGAAGACATGCTGCTGGATATCGCCGGTGCGCTGCTCTATGTCGATGCATCGCTGGATGACCAGGTCGCACACCTCGGTGCCAGTGGCAGTGGCCAGGATGATCCGAGCGCGGTGGAGAACCGGCGCACGGTGGAAGTGCTGGCGCACGAGGCGATCGCCAATTTCGCCGCCGCCCGCGAGCATTTCGTCGCTTTCATCGAAACCAGCTGGAACCACGCCGAACTGCAGGACGTGCCGCGCCTGCTCGGCGATGTCTCCGGCGCATTGCGCATGCTCGACCTGGGCACCGCGGCAGACTATCTGCGCGGCGTGCAGCAGTACATCGAAGCCGAACTGATCGGTCGTCAGCGGGTGCCCAGTGGTCGCCAGCTGGACACCCTGGCCGACGCCATGGCCAGCCTGGAGTACTACCTGGAAGCCCTGCGTGACCGCCGTCCGGGTCGCGAGGACATCCTCGACATCACCCGCAGCAGCCTGGAAGCGCTGCGCTACTGGCCGCTGCCCGAGCGCGGCGTGGTCGCTGTCGAAGACGTGCAGCCGGTCATGCGCGAAGCTGTGGTCTTGCCAGCCGAGCCGCTGCAGATCGAACCGCTGGATATCGACGTGCAGGCCTCCGCGCCGGCACCGGGTGACGTGCCGGCGTCGCTGCCCGATTTCACCTTCGACCCGCTGCCGGAGGCTACGCCCGCCGACAACGGCCTGATGTTCGGATCGCTGGGTACGCCAGCGTTGTCGGCCGAACCGCACGGCACCCCGGCGCCCCTGTTGTTCGCTGCCTCCAGCGCCCCCGCGCCGGAAGTGCCGCAGTGGGAACTGGGTGGATTCGACGCGCCGGCAGGGAGTGCTGCCGAACGCAGCGACGAGCGTGCGCCGACGTTCGACAGCTTCGATCCGGTCAGTTTCGATCCTGTGTCCGTCGAACGGTCCGACGCTGCTGCCTGGACGTTGTCCGCGATTCCGGTGCCGGAAGAGGACGACACGCAGGCAAGCGCCGTAGACGGCAATGATGACGCCTTCCTGGCGACGTCGTTGGACGAGACGTCGTCTGCCGCGTCGCTGGACGTGGTCATTTCGCTGGCCTTCGATCCGGTTGCCGCCGAGCAGGACGGCCAGACGTCGCTGAGCGACGATGTGGTGTTCCGTTTCGACAGCAGCCTGCTGCACAACGCCGATGACGTGTTGTCGCTGGAGACAATGGAAACGCTGTCGTTGGACGACGAGCAGGCCTCGCCTGCGACGCTGGAGTTCATTGACGCCGGTGCGGTGGTGCAGGCCGACGATGGCCTGGCCATCAACGAACGGCTCGACTCCACCGTTGACGGCGACGCGGCGACCGATGCGGCAGTCTACGTCGCACCGGCCGCTGATCTGCCCGCATCCGAAGACCTGTCGGCAGTGTCTGCTGCGCCGACCGTGGCGCTGGTCGATGTGGATACCATCGCGCCGATCGACTTCAGCGAAGCCGATGCGCAGTTCTTCGCAGAGCTGAATGCCGCTGCCGCCGGCTTCAATCCCCAGGCCATGCCGGCCGCCGTCGTGCCGACCGAAACCGTGCCGCCAGCCGTGGCCGAGGGCGGGTTCGATGCGGGTTTCGACGACGATGCCGAGAACATCGACCAGGACATCCGCGAGGTGTTCCTGGAAGAATTCGACGACGAGCTGGGCAATCTCGGCACGCTGCTGCCGGCATGGCGCATGCAACCGGACAACATGGACCGGCTGCGGCCGATCCGCCGCATTTTCCACACACTGAAGGGCAGTGGCCGCCTCGTCGGCGCACGTACCCTGGGTGAGTTCGCGTGGAAGATCGAGGGCATGCTCAACCGCGTGCTCGATGGCACCCGCGCCCCCACGCCGGCGGTACTGGCGATGGTCGATCACGCATACACGGCACTGCCGCAGTTGAACGCGGCACTGCGCGATGGCCAGCGGGTCAGCGTCGACCTGCAGGCGATGCAGGCCATCGCCGATCGCGTGGGTGCAGGCGAAGAAACGTTCTACGTTGCGCTGCCGGGCGCCACCGCGCCGACGGCCGAGGCGCCGACCGATGCTGCCGCGCCGCTGGACAGCGCCGTGCAGGATGTCGATGCCCCCGCACAGAGCGCTGTCGAAGCGCCGGGTACCCCGGCCAACATCGACAGCGTGCTGCGTGAGATCCTGGAGGCCGAGGTGGAACTCCACCAGGCCACGCTGCAGGGCTGGTTGCGCTCGGCGCAGCAGGCGCCACAGCCGGTCAGCGATGCGTTGCTGCGCGCGGTGCACACCATGAACGGTGCCTTCGCGATGACCGAGGTGCCGGAAATCACCGCTGTCACTGGCGGCGCCGAGTCGTACATCAAGCGCGCGCTGGCCGCCGAGGTGGTGCCGGGTGATGACGCCGTGGCGGCCCTGGACGAGACCGCGCAGGCGATCAACGCGACGATGGACGCGCTGCAGGCCGAGCAGCCGCGGATTGCGCCGCAGGCTGAACTGGCGCAGCGCCTGCAGGCGCTGGCCGGCGAGCTGCCGGAAGCACGCTGGCCGATGGCCGGGCTGGACGTCGAGGATGAAGACGAAGACCCGCTGCTTCCGCTGGTCGCAGAAGCGGATGCCGCCGACGCCGACATGGTCGAGCCGGTGCATGCGGTGGAGATCGAGCCGGAGGTCGAACGCGACACCGGTGCCGAGGTGCTGGAGGCGCTGCAGGTCAGCGAGGACGCGTTGAGCGATGCGGACCTGGAGTCCGCCGAATTGACCGGCAGCGATGATCTGTCGCGCTACTTCGATGCAGGGTGGCCGTCGATGCCGGACGGCCCGGCGTCGGAGTCGAGGCTGGAAGTGGCTGCTTCCACGCTCGTTGCCGCGGAAATTGAAGCCGGACAGGCGGTGGCGACATCGGAAGACACCGCATTGGAAGACACCGCGCTGACTGCGGCGGATGATCTGTCGCCGTATCTGGATGCCAGTGCGCTGCCGGTTGACGACCGCGATCCGGATGTCCTGGATGTCGCAAACGACCTGAATACGCCGCTGCCATCCACACCTGAAACGGCGGTGGATGAAGACGCTGCTGCGCTGCCGCTCGACAGCGAGCTGTCCAGCCTGCAGGATGAAATGGCTGTGCCGGGCTTCGCAGACCCGGTCACGCTGGAAGCCGCGCTCGAGGCCGGCCTTCACGTGATCGACGAGGAGCAGGGCCAGGACGAAGACGGGCAATGGCCCGTGCTCGGCCTGCAGGCCAGCGAACTCGCGCCTGGCGAGGCGGAAGCCTTTGCCGAGGATGCGGACGTCGGCGGGGAGGCGGCGGTCGGTGAAGGAGAGAGCACCGACCAGCCGTCCCCGGCGACGGTGGAAGACGTCGGGGCCGCGGAGACGGCGCAGGACGCCATTTCGCCCTCGCGTTTCTTCGAGCTGGAAGATGCTCCGGGCCAGGCTGCCGCGGCGGACAGCGGCATGATCGTGGTGCCGGTTGCGGCAGAGGCTGCGGCGGTCGAGGTCGAACCTGTCGCCTTCGACAGCGTCGATGCGGCGGTGCCGGCGGATGCGCCCCTGCCCGAAGCCCAGACCGAAGAAGCCCAGACCGACTCCGAATCCGAAGACAGCGCCGACCTGCTCGACTTCAGCATCTATGATCGCGAGCTGGTCGACATCTTCGTCGAGGAAGGCAAGGACCTGCTGGATCATTGCGATGGGCTGATCAGCGAGCTGCGCGAAGCGCCGCAGGATCGCGAAGCCCTGGCCGGCCTGCAGCGCGATCTGCATACGCTCAAGGGCGGCGCGCGCATGGCGGGCATCAATGCCATCGGTGATCTCGGCCACAGCATCGAATCGCTGCTGGAGGCTGTCGCTGGCGGGCGCACCGAGATCGAACGTCGTGATGTGCAGTTGCTGGAACGCGGTTTCGACCGTCTGCACCAGCTGCTGACCCGTACCGGCGAACATCGCATCGTCGAGCCGGCACAGGATCTGCTCGACGCCTTTGAAGCACGCACCACCACCGACATCACCGCCGCTGCCAGCGCAGCTGCAGCCAGTGCTGTCGTCGTGGCGGAGCAGGCCCCGCAGGCGGCTCCGGCCGTGGCCGTGGTCGATGCCCCGTTGTCGGCACCGTTGCCGGTGGAAGGTTCCAGCGAGGAAGACCCGCTGGCCCGTCCGCAGCAGGAACAGGTGCGTGTGCGCGCCGACCTGCTCGACCGCTTGGTCAACCACGCCGGTGAAGTGGCGATCTATCGTTCGCGCCTGGAACAGCAGCTCGGCGCCTTCCGTGGCGCGATGGGCGAACTGGAACGCACCAATGCGCGTCTGCGCGACCAGCTGCGTCGCCTGGACCTGGAAACCGAAGCGCAGATCGTGGCCCGCTACCAGCGCGAGCAGGACCAGGCCGACCAGAAGTTCGATCCACTGGAACTGGACCGTTTCTCCACCCTGCAGCAGCTCAGCCGCGCGCTGAACGAGTCGGCCGCCGATCTGGGTGGCCTGCAGGGCGTGCTGGATGATCTGTCGCGCCAGTACGATTCGCTCCTGCAGCAGCAGTCGCGTGTCAGTTCGGAACTGCAGGATGGCCTGATGCGCGCGCGCATGGTGCCGTTCGACGGCCTGGTGCCGCGCCTGCGCCGTGTGGTCCGCCAGGCCGGCATGGATACCGGCAAGCAGGTTCACCTGACCCTGGAAGGCACCCACGGCGAGCTCGACCGCAACGTGCTCGATCGCATGGTCGCGCCGCTGGAGCACATGCTGCGCAACTCGGTTGCCCATGGCCTGGAAGCGCCGGAACAACGTCGTGCCGCCGGCAAGCCGGAAGAAGGCGAAATCGCCATCCGCCTGCACCGCGAGGGCTCGGAAATCGTACTGGACGTGGCCGATGATGGCGCTGGCCTGGATCGTGAAGCGATCCGCCGTCGCGCCATCGACCGCGGCCTGCTGCCTGCCGATGCACAGCCGAGCGAACAGGAACTGGACAACCTGATCTTCGCGTCGGGCTTCTCCACCGCCGACCAGGTCAGCCAGCTGGCGGGCCGTGGCGTCGGCATGGACGTGGTCGGCAACGAAGTGCGCCAGCTCGGCGGCTCGGTCGACATCCAGTCGGTGCGTGGCCAGGGCGTGCGTTTCACCCTGCGCCTGCCGCAGACGCTGGCGGTCACCCAGGCGGTGTTCGTGCAGATCGGCGAAACCACCTTCGCGGTGCCGGTCGCCTCGGTCAGTGGTATTGGCCGGCTGTCGCACGAGCGCTTCGAAGCAGCCGACAGCAGCTACCGGTACGGTGGCGAAGACTATCCGCTGTACGACCTCGGCAGTCTGGTCGGCCAGGCCCCGGCACGCGCTGACGGCCAGGCCCAGGTGCCGCTGCTGCTGGTCCGCGCCGGCGACCTGCGCGCCGCCGTTGCGATCGATCAGGTGCTGGGCAACCGCGAAGTCGTGGTCAAGCCGGTGGGCCTGCAGATCGCCTCGGTGCCGGGCATCTACGGCGCCACCATCACCGGCGATGGCCGGGTGGTGGTGATCCTGGACGTGGCCCCGCTGGTGCGTCGTTTCCTGGCCAACCCGACCGCGCCGGTGCTGGTCAACGCACCCCGCCAGGAACGGCAGGTGCCGTTGGTGATGGTGGTGGACGATTCGCTGACCATGCGCAAGGTCACCGGCCGTATCCTGGAGCGTCACAACTTCGAGGTGAGCGTCGCCCGCGATGGCGTCGAAGCCCTGGAACAGCTGGAAGAGCGCGTGCCGGACCTGATGCTGCTGGACATCGAAATGCCGCGGATGGACGGCTACGAGCTGGCCACCGCGATGCGTGCCGACCCGCGCTACAAGGACGTGCCGATCGTGATGATCACCTCGCGCAGCGGCGACAAGCACCGCCAGCGCGCCTTCGAAATCGGTGTGCAGCGCTACCTGGGCAAGCCGTACCAGGAGCTGGACCTGATGCGTAACGTGTACGACTTGCTGGGGATTGCCCGTGTCCGTGAGTGACCTCGATCCGGTTCCGGCCGTAGCCCTGCTGGCCCGCCCGGGTGCGGCGCGTGAGCGCCTGCGCGAGGCGTTGGCCCATGCCGACGTGCAGATCGTGCTGGAAGACGATCCCATGACGCTGGAACCGCAGGCGCTGCATGATGCGCGCCCGCAGTTCGTGGTGATCGCGCTGGAAGCGGCCATTGAAGACGCGCTGGAGCGCCTGGAACCGGCGCTGTCGGCGCCCGGCTTGACCCTGGTGTTCGATGAGGCTGAACTGGCCGCGCGTCGCGATGGTTGGGAAGCGCAGCGCTGGGGCCGTCACCTTGCCGCCAAGCTGCACGGCCACCAGCAGGTGCTGCCGCCCGGCGCCGAGGACGAACCGGCACTGCAGCTGGAGCCGGGCCTGCCGTCGACGCCGCCGGTGCCGAAGGAAACCGCGCTGCAGACGCACCTGGAACAGGCCCGTTCGTGGGCCGACGACGTGCCGGCTGATGGCCTCTATTCGCCGCCGGCACACCTGCACGAGCCCGTCGCGCTGGAGCAGGCGCTGGCTGCGCTGCAGCCGGTGCTGCCGGAAACGGCAGCGCCTGTGCAAGCCGCGCCGGAACCGCCGCCGGTACCGGCAGCTGCGCCGTCGGTATTCACCGACCACACGGCCTGGTCGCTGGTTGACGAGGCCAGCGACGCGCCGGCAGTTGCATCGGCTGCCACCTCGACCGAATCGGCGGAACCTGCATTCGATACCGGACATCTTTCACTGGTCGACCTGGACGCTGCCGCGCCTGCAGGCAGTCGCTCCGGCGCACTGCTGGTACTGGCCGGTATCGGCGGTCCCGATGCGTTGCGTCGCCTGCTCGCTGCACTGCCCAGCGGGCTGGCCGTGCCGGTGCTGGTGCACATGCGCCTGGACGGCGGCCGCTACGGCAACCTGGTCAAGCAGATGGCGCGCGTATCGCCGCTGCCGGTGCAGCTGGCCGAAGCCGGCCAGCGCGCCACCGCTGGCGAAGTGCACGTGCTGGCCGATGACATCGGCGTGCACGCTGCTGCCGATGGCCTGTATTTCCAGAGCGAAGCGCAGGGCATCTCGATTGCCGCGCTGTCGGCCGAGCACAGCGCGCTGGTGCTGCTCAGCGGTGCCGATCTGGCCCATGTGGGCCCGGCGTTGGACCTCGCCGCCGCCGGTGCCTGGGTGGCCGGGCAGGTGGGCGAAGGCTGCTACGACCCGGCTGCGGCGACGGCGGTGGTCGCCGCCGGCATGGTGGCCGGTGAACCGCAGGAACTGGCGCAGGTGATCGCCGCGCGCTGGGGCCTGGATGACGACGGAGATGCCGCATGAGCTACGCCAGCAATGATGAGATCCGTGGCGTCCTGATCTCGGCCGGTGCCGAACGGGTCCTGCTGCCCAATGCAACCGTGGCCGAGATGATGTCGCGGGTGCCGGTGCAGGCGGTAGCCGACGCGCCGCGCTGGCTGGTGGGTGAGATCGGCTGGCACGGCTGGCAGGTGCCCCTGGTGTCGTTCGCACGGCTCTCCGGGTTGGGCGAAGAGACGGTGGCCGGCCACAACAAGGTGGTGGTGCTCAAGACCCTCAACGGCAACCCGCAGCGCCCCTACTACGCGCTGTTGACGCAGAGCTTCCCGCAGCTGATTTCGGTACCGCGCGATGGCCTGCTGGCCGACGCGTCCGAGGAAAACCTGCCTGACATCGTGCACATGCGCGTGCTGCTGGGCGAACAGAGCGCGCTGTTGCCGAATCTCGACGCGCTGGAAGCTGCGCTGGATTCGCTGACGGCCTGACCGGAATCCGCCGGGCATGGCCCGGCGCTACCGCAGGCGTTCCGGATATCGGGTGGCGCCGGGCGATGCCCGGCGGGCGCAGCGGCCACCGGACCGGTAGCGCCGGGCCATGCCCAGCGAGCGCAGCAGCCATCGGAACGGTAGCGCCGGGCCATGCCCGGCGAGCACAGCGGCCATCGGACCGGTAGCGCCGGTCCATGCCCGGCGAGCGCAGCGGCCACCGGACCGGTAGCGCCGGGCCATGCCCGGCGGGCGCAGCGGCCACCGGACCGGAGCCTTACCCCAGATCGCCCAGCCGTGCCTGCAACGCTGCGATCGCGGCCAGGCCTGCGGTTTCCGTGCGCAGGATGCGAGGGCCCAACTGCAGGCCCTGGAAGCCTGCGGCGGCGAGCTGCTCACGGTCACGCGGCGACCAGCCACCTTCCGGGCCGATGGCGATCACCACGCCGCCGGCCGGCGCTGCCTGCAGTGTCGACAGCCGGTGCGCTCCCAGCGGGTCCAGGGTCAACCGCAACGTATCGGCAGGCAGTGCCGCGCTGGCCTGTGCCAGCGACTGCGGCGGTCCTACCTGCGGAATGCGCGCACGACCGGACTGCCCGCAGGCCGACTGCACGACGTTGTTCCAGTGCGCCACGCGTTTTTCCGCGCGAGCTGCATCCAGCTTCACTTCGGTGCGCTCGGCATTCACCGGCACGATGGCGCTCACCCCCAGTTCGGTGGCCTTCTGCAGGATCAGGTCCATCTTTTCGCCGCGTGCAATGCCCTGCAGCAGGGTGATGGTCAGCGGCGATTCGTTGGCGATCACCTGCACCGCGTCGATGCGTACCTGTACCTCGCGTTTGCCGGCCATGGTCAGCGTCGCGGTGTAGTCATGGCCATCGCCGTTGAACAGCACGCAGGTATCACCCTCGCGCAGGCGCATCACCCGCACCAGGTGGTTGGCCGTCTCTTCCGGCAGGGTCACGGTCTGGCCGCTGTGCAGCGCCAGGTCGATGGGGCAGCGGGTCACGCGCATGCAATCGCCTCGTCGATGGCCGCCAGCGTGGTATGCGCCAGCAGCTCCAGTTGTTCATCGTCCACGCAGTACGGTGGCATCCAGTACAGCACGTTGCCCAGCGGGCGCAGCACCACGCCGCGCTTCAGCGCCGCCTTGTAGGCGTGCAGCCCCAGCCGCAGCGCCGGATCGAAGGGCGTGCGCTTGTCACCGTTGCGGGTCAGTTCGAAGGCCATCACCATCCCGGCCTGGCGCACATCGGCCACGTGCGGATGGTCGGCGAACGGCGCGGCCAAGGTGCCCATCACCGAGGCGATGCCGCGATTGCGCGCGATCACATCGTCCTCGCCGAAGATGTCCAGCGTGGCCAGCGCCGCCGCGCAGGCCAGCGGATTGCCGGTGTAGCTGTGCGAATGCAGGAAGGCACGTTCGCGCGAATCATCAAGGAAGGCGTCGTACAGCGCCTGCGTGGCCAGCACCGCAGCCAAGGGCAGGAAACCACCGGTCAGGCCCTTGGACAGGCACAGCAGGTCCGGCATCACCCCGGCCTGCTCGCAGGCGAACATCGTGCCGGTGCGGCCGAAGCCGGTGGCGATTTCGTCGGCGATCAGGAACGCACCATGGGCGTCACACAGTTCACGCACGCGCTGCAGATAGGCCGGATCGTGCATGCGCATGCCACCGGCACACTGCAGCCGTGGTTCCAGGATCACCGCGCAGATCTCGCCCGGATGCTGGTCGAACAGCGTGGCCAGGCCATCGGCGGCCTGGCGTGCGCGGTCGGCCGCACTCTGCCCGGGTTCGGCCAGGTAGGCGTCGGGCGAGGGCGCAAACAGGCCCTCGGCCAGCAGCGGCGCGTAGACCCGGCGGTACAGCGGAATGTCGGCCAGTGCGAGGGCGCCCAGCGTCTCGCCGTGGTAGCCATTTTCCAGCGAGACGAAGCGCGTGCGCCGGGTCTCACCGCGGTTCTGGAAATACTGGAAGGCCATCTTCAGCGCCACTTCGACGCCGGCCGAACCGTTGTCGGCGTAGAACACCTTGGCCAGTGGCGCGCGGCCGGGCTGGCGCGGCGCGAGGGCCAACAGTCGCTCAGCCAGGGTGATCGCGGGCTCGTGGCCGAACCCGGCCAGCATCACCTGTTCCAGCTGTCCGGCCTGGGCGGCGATGGCACCGCCGATGCGCGGCTCGGCATGGCCGAACAGGTTGGTCCACCAGCTGCTGACCGCATCCAGGTAGCGGTTGCCGTCGTGATCGATCAGCCAGGCGCCTTCGCCGCGGGCGATCGGCACCAGCGGCAACGTGTCCGGATGCTCGCGCATCTGCGTGCACGGGTGCCACAGGACCTTGAGGTCGCGTTGCCGCCAGTGCTGGACCAGCGGAGAGGGGGTTGGGTCTGCTAGCATTTCGGGCTCATGAACATGTTGCTGCCTGCACATTCTATCGGCCTCGGCGCACGCGCCGTCTGCCCCGGAGATTCCGCGTGAACGATGACCGCGCAAGGCGTCCTCTGCCGATCATCCATCGGATCACCGACGAGGAGAACGGGCCCTTCCAGCGCCAGCACCTGGACCTGGAGTTCTCCAACGGCGAACGCCGCCGCTTCGAACGCCTGGTCAGCCGTGGCCATGGCGCGGTGGTGGTGGTGCCGATGCTGGATGAAGAAACCGTGCTGCTGGTACGTGAATACGCGGCCGGCATGCACCGCTACGAGCTTGGCCTGGTGAAGGGCCGGATCGATGCCGGCGAAACGCCGGAGCAGGCCGCCGACCGTGAGCTGAAGGAAGAGGCCGGCTATGGCGCTCGGCGGGTCGACGTGCTGCGCGCGATGACCCTGGCGCCGACCTACATGAGCCATCAGTCCTGGCTGGTGGTCGCGCGCGACCTGTATCCGGAGAAGCTGGCCGGCGACGAGCCGGAGGAACTGGAAGTGGTGCCGTGGAAGCTGGCCGATCTGGACCAGTTGATGCTGCGCGAGGACTTTTCCGAAGGGCGTTCGCTGGCGGCGCTGTTCATCGCCCGCCAGTGGCTGCAGGGAGCACGATGATCAAGCTGACCACGGAACTGCGCGAAACCGCGATCGCCATCGCCCAGGAAGCCGGGCAGGCGATCATGCAGGTCTACAGCAACGGTTTCGATGTGACACTCAAGGACGACGACAGCCCGGTCACCGCTGCCGACCTTGCCGCCGACCGGGTGATCCAGCAGGGGCTGCGCCAGCTGACACCGGACCTGCCGATCCTGTCGGAGGAGTCGCCGCTGGTGCCCTGGGAGCAGCGTCAGCACTGGGGCGCGTACTGGCTGGTCGACCCGCTTGATGGCACCCGCGATTTCGTCAAGCGCAATGGCGAGTTCAGCGTCAACATCGCGCTGATCTACCAGGGCGCCCCGGCCTTCGGCGTGGTCCAGTCGCCGGTCACCGGCATTGTCTGGCACGCGATGCGAGGCGAGCTGGCGTATCGCCGGCAGGGTGTGCATGACACCGTGCTGCGTACCCGTACACCCGCGACTGCGCCCCTTCGCGTCGCCGCCAGCCGCTCGCATCGTTCAGCGGAGACGAATGCCCTGCTGGCCCGCATGGGCGACATCGAGACCGTGGTGCAGGGCTCTTCGCTGAAATTCTGCCGGATCGCCGAAGGCGGACTGGATGTCTATCCGCGGCTGGGCCCGACCTCCGAATGGGATACCGCTGCTGGCCAGTGCGTGCTGCACGCGGCCGGTGGCGCGGTGCTCTCGGTCGGGACCGGCAAGCCGTTCCGCTACAACCGCCGGCCGACGCTGTTGAACGGCGATTTCATGGCGCTGGGCGATACCAGCCTGCCGTGGCGGGACTGGTTGTCCGATTGATCCAGGAGAAACGCATGAGCACGCACGAAACCCCTGCCACCGGCAACGCCAGCGCGGAGCTGGAGCGCCTGCTGGCCATCATGGCGCGCCTGCGCGACCCGCAGGGTGGCTGTCCCTGGGACCTGGAACAGAACTTCGCCACCATCGCCCCCTATACGATCGAAGAAGCCTACGAAGTGGCCGACGCGATCGATCGGGGCGACCTCGACGACCTCTGCGATGAACTGGGTGACCTGCTGCTGCAGGTCGTGTTTCATGCGCGCATGGCTGAAGAACAGGGTGCGTTTGCCTTCGCCGAGGTCGCGCGCGCGATCAGCGACAAGATGCAGCGGCGGCACCCGCATGTGTTTGCCGATGTCAGCGTCGACGATGCCGACGGCGTGATGCGTAACTGGGACGCGATCAAGCGTGCCGAGCGCGCGGCAAAGGGCGATAAGGACACCTCGGCGCTGGCCGGGATCTCCCGTGGCCTGCCGGAATGGCAGCGGGCGGTGAAGCTGCAGTCGCGCGCGGCCAAGGTGGGTTTCGATTGGCCCGGTCCGCTGCCGGTACTGGACAAGGCGGCCGAGGAACTGCAGGAACTGCGCGAAGAGTTCGAACGCGGTGACATCGTGGGCAACAAGGCGCGCCTGCAGGAGGAACTGGGTGACCTGCTGTTCGTGTGCGCCAACCTGGCGCGCCATGCGGACATCGATCTGGGTGCCGCGCTGCGTGGGGCCAACCACAAGTTCGAACGTCGCTTCCGTTCGATGGAGGCGCAGGCCGAGGCACAAGGCGATTCGCTGGCCGCACTCGATCTGGATGCGCAGGAAGCGCTCTGGCAGCACGCCAAGGCCACCGAAAAAGCGTGAAAACGCTCGGTCTGTTCCTGCTGACCGCGCTGGCCGAGATCATCGGCTGCTACCTGCCGTGGCTGTGGCTGCGCAAGGGTGGCAGTATCTGGCTGCTGTTGCCGGCGGCGGCCAGCCTGGCGTTGTTCGCCTGGCTGCTGACCCTGCACCCGACCGCCAGCGGACGCGTGTACGCAGCGTACGGTGGCGTGTACATCGGCACGGCGCTGTTCTGGCTGTGGCTGGTCGACGGCATCCGTCCCAGCCGTTGGGACATGCTGGGGGCTGCGCTTTGCCTGGCCGGCATGGCGGTGATCATGTTCGGGCCGCGGCAACCGGGGTAAGCCGGGCAGGTGTAGAGTCGAGCAATGCTCGACCGTTGTTGTGGCAACAACAGCCGGGCATGGCTCGGCACCTTCAACGAACGGAGCACGCGCATGTCCCGCTTCGCCAGCTTCCGCGAGTTCTATCCGTTCTACCTCAGCGAGCACCGCAACACGACATCACGACGCCTGCACTTCATCGGCAGCTGCGGCGTACTGCTGCTGGTCGCCATCGCCGCACTGCGCGGACAGCCGCTGCTGCTGTTGGCGGCATTGGCCTGCGGCTACGGCTTTGCCTGGGTCGGTCACTTCTTCTTCGAGAAGAACCGCCCGGCAACATTTCGTCATCCACTGTATTCGTTCATCGGTGACTGGGTGATGTTCGCCGACATCCTGCGTGGCAGGGTGAAGTGGTGATCTCGCCGTGCGCACCGGCCGGCGCCGTACGACTCAACGCGCGTTGCAGCCCAGCGCCGCCAGGTTGATCGCGTCGGCCATGCGCCGGTAGCCCTCGTCGTTCGGGTGCAGATGATCGCGGGTGATGTCCGCCGGCAATGATTCCGGCTCTTTCGGATCACGCAGGGCTGCATCGAAATCCACCACGCCATCGAAGCCGGTGTCCTGGCCACGCGCCCACTGGTTGATCGCGGTGCGGGTGGCGGCCGATACCGGTTCGTAGCGCTCCGAATCGCCGAAGGGCGTCAGTGTGCCGAGATGAGCGCGGATACCATGTGCATGCAGCCGGGTGGCGACCTGGCGGTAGCCCAGCAGCATGTCTGCCGCGCTGCGTCCCGGCAGCGGCTGTGCGCCACCACCGTGGCGGATGTCATTGATGCCTTCGAACAGGATCACCTGGTCGGCGTCGGCCACTGCGATCACGTCGCGATCCAGCCGCGACAGTGCGCTGTGGCTGCGGCCATGGTCCAGCAGCTTGTTGCCGCTGATGCCCTGGTTGAGCACCACGAAGCGGTCCGGGCACGCCTGCTGCAGGCGCTGACCCAAGCGCTCGGGCCATTGGTTGAACGAGCCACGCGAGGCCGTCGCGCCCTCGGTGATGGAATCACCCAGGGCCACGATCACCTGCGGCCGGTCCGCGCGCTGCACCAGTACCGCAGAGAACACGTTCTGCTGGTAGCCCACGCGCACGCTGTCGGCCACCGCGTCCTGCTTTCCGTCGGCCACCCGCACCACCGTACGGCGCACTGCAGGGCGGGTGGGCTGCGGGAAGTACGCGGTCACGCTGATCTCCTGCAGGGCGGCAACCCGCAAGGGCAGTGCATCACTGAGCAGCGCTGCGCCCACCGGTACGTCGATGGACGTGCGTCCATCGACGGTGACCGGCAGCGCTGCCGCCTTGCCATCCTTCAGGCGCACCCGTACATCTTCCACATGCAGCGGCGTGGTGCCCAGTTCGTTGCTGATGCGCAGCCGCAGCGCATCGCCCCTGCTACCCAGGCGCATGTCCTGGCGCACGGTCTGCGCTGCGAACTGCACGGGCGCGTCAGCGCTGCCATCCTTGCGGTCAGGCGCGGGCGAAGCGGTCCAGGCGGTGACCCAGACCGGTGCGGCCAGCGCCACGGGGGCGGCCACGGCGGTGCCGATGGCCAGGGAAAGCAGGGTGATCCAGCGCTGCATGGGCTTCGATCCGGTCAGGAGAAGTAGGTGCCGCCGTTGACGTCCAGATTGGCACCGGTGATGAACGCTGCCGCTGCCGACGCCAGGTAGACCGCCGCATCGGCGGCTTCCTCCGGCAGGCCCTGGCGACGCAGCGGCGTCGCGCCGGCCACCGCCGTACGCACTTCCGGTTTGGTGAATTCGTCATGGAAGCGGGTGGCGATCATGCCGCAGCACAGTGCGTTGACGCGGATACCCTTCGGCCCCAGCTCCTTGGCCATGGCCCGGGTGAAGGTCATCACAGCCGCCTTGGCAGTGGCATAGATCGCCGCACCAGGGCCTCCGCCATCACGACCGGCCTGCGAGGCGAAGTTCACGATCGCCGCGCCTTCGCCCATGTGCGGTACCACCGCGTGGGTGGTCAGGTAGGTGGAGGTCAGGTTGAGGTCGATGACCTTGTGGAAGAACGCCGGGTCGATGTCGGCCAGCGGACGACGCTCGACCATGCCGCCGGCCACGTTCACCAGCACGTCGATGCGCTGGCCGAATGCAGCCTGCGTTGCTGCGACCAAGCCGGCCACGGCGGCGGGATCGGTGACGTCGGCGCGGTGGGCGATGGCCTGGCCACCGGCCGCCTTGATCAGCGCCAGCGTTTCCTGCGCGCTGGCTTCGTCGTTGGCGTAGTTGAGGCAGACGCGTGCACCGGCCGCAGCCAGCTTGATCGAGACGGCACGGCCGATATCACGGCCACCACCGGTGACGATGGCCACCTTGTCCTGGAACGACATGCGGGAAACTCCTTGGTTTGCGGGGGAATGCGAGGAAATGGGGGGGGCTCAACCGTCGGTGCGGTCGAGCTTGTGGATCGGTCCGGTCCACCACCACAGCGCGGCCAGCGACAGCGGCACCAGTGCGGCGACGAGGATGAAGATCGGTGCATAGGAATGGCGGGTCAGCACCGGTACCAGCCAGGTGGTGATCAACGTTCCGGCTACGGCGGCCAGGCCGCCGAGACCGGCCAGCGTGCCCACCGAGCGGCCATCGAACAGATCGCCGGGCAGGGTCTGGATGTTGCCGATGGCGATCTGGAAACCGAACAGCACTGCTGCAATCGCCAGCACCGCAAACAGCGGCTGGTTGGCCAGTACCGCGCCCAGCAGGGCCGGTGCCATGATCACGCAGCCCAGCGAAATCGACAGCTTGCGCGCACGGTCCACGCTCTGGCCGGCATTGATCAGGCGCCCCGACAGCCAGCCGCCGCTCAGGCTGCCCAGCATGGCGCCGACGAAGGGCACCCAGGCGAACAGGCCGATCTGCTTGATGTCGAAGCCGAAGGTCTCGGCCAGATAGATCGGCAGCCACGATACGAACAGCCACCAGATCGGATCCAGCAGGAAACGGCAGGCGAGCATGCCCCAGCTCTGCCGGTGGGCCAGCAGCGAACGCACGCTGACCTTCGGTGCATCCACGCGTTGCTGGCCAGCCTGGTCTTCCATGATCAGGCGCCGCTCGGCGTCACTCACCCACGGATGCTTGTCCGGGCCGGCGCGATAGACGAACAGCCATGGCAACAGCCACAGGAAGCCAAGTGCACCGACCAGTACGAAGGTGCCGCGCCAGCCAAGCCACAGGTACAGGCCGGCGATGGCCGGCGCCGAAACGATGGCACCGATGGACGCGCCCGCGTTGAAGATGCCCTGTGCGAGGGCACGCTCACGCGCGGGGAACCACTCGGCATTGGCTTTCACCGCACCGGGCCAGGCACCGGCTTCGCTGATGCCCAGCATCGCTCGCACCACGCTGAAGGAGAGCATGGAGTGGGTGACCGAATGCAGCGCGATCGAGATCGACCACACACTGATCGACAACGCGAACCCCAGCCGCGTCCCGATCATGTCGAACAGGCGCCCGAACAGGAACTGGCCGGCGGCATAGAACAGCATGAACACGGTCACCAGCAGTGCGTAATCGTCCTTGGTCGCGCCGACTTCCCTGGCGATCTCCGGCCACATCACCGCCAGTGCATTGCGGTCGATGTAGTTGATCACCGTGGCCACCGCGATCAGGCCGACGATCAGCCAGCGCAAGGCCGAGCGCACCGGCACCCTGCGCAGCGTGGCCACGGCCGAGGGGCCGTTCATCGTGCCTCACCCTTGCTGCGGTCCATGCGCGCATGGCTGCCGCTCCAGCGGTAGGCATGGCCATCCACCGTCACGCTGTGTTCGCCCTTCGCGTCGCTGTCGTCGGCCACGCCGAGTGCGATGCGGGCGCCGCTGGCGAGGCGCAGCTCGAGCACCTCGGCATCATTGCCGCGGGTGCGGATGATCTGCTTGATGCTGCTGTCGGCACCGTGCACGTACTCGGCGGTGCCGTTGTACTCGCCATGCGGCTCCAGCACGCTGAAGAAGGTCACATCCTTCTGTCCTTCCACGCGCTGCAGCAGCGCCGGTTCGCGGCGCAGGTTGAACTCGGGATCATTGGCACCGCTCTCCACCAGCAACGCCTGCGACGGCGCGCTGCTGCCGAAGCGGTAGGTGTAGAAGCGCCCGTCGAGCAGCCACGCCAGCGTGCGCGGCTCACTGCCGGCCTTGCTGCGTGCGTCCAGCCACAGGTGCTGGTAGCCGTTGTCGCTGCCGAGCACCGGGCGCTGGGCGGGGAAATGCTCGGCCTCGAAACCGGTGGTGACGATGTGGCCGTTGAAGTGTAGCGGCAGGTCGTAGCGTGCAGCCTTGTCGCCGTGCACCTGCAGCAGGTCCAGCACCACCGGCAGGCCCAGTTCGGGGTGGCGCAGCAGTGCCTGGGTGCGGGTGAACACCACGCCCGGATAGGCATCGCGCATCGTCGCCGAGGCGATCTGGGTATCTGCGTCGGCCTGGAAGAAGCGCACCTGCGGGGCGAGTTCCTCACCGCGCTTCCAGTCGCCCTTGAAGTGGCTCTGCTCGTTCACCACCAGCGTGTTGTGGGCCACGGTCTGCTTGGCCCAGCTGCGGTTCTCGGCCAGATAGATGCCACCGCGCTTGGCTTCCACGTTGAGGAAGCGCGCCGCGCCGTAGTCGGTCACCACGGCGTTGCCATTGTCGTAGAACAGCCAGTTGAGCTTGTCGAAGTGGCCGTGGCCCATGCCCTGCATGGTGTCCTTCTGCACCAGCGCCTGGCCGCGTTCGCCGCCCATGCGCAGGATCGCCAGGCCGCCGCGTTCACCGTCCGGGCCGTCGCGCAGCAGCATCGGCCGGTAGTCGAACGGTTTGGCTTTGTTGGCTGCCAACGCCTGCGCCACCTGCAGCCCTTCCGGCGACAGCAGCAGGCGTTTCTGCTGCTGGGCGACCGACAGCAGACGGTCATCGCCGGCCTGCGCATAGGCGATGCCGATGCCAGCCACCAGCTCTTCGGTATCGATGCCCTTGTCCAGGATCGCATCGTTGATCGGGAAGAACAGGCCGTCGTAGCTGGTCTGCACCAGCACGTCCACCGCCTTCAGCAGCACGCCGTCGCGGCGCGCGAAGATCTTCCGCTGCGGCTCGTTGCGTTCGATCGCGTTGGCAAACAGCAGGAACGGCGCCAGCGCATAGCGCTGGTAGTAGGGGCCTTCCTCGTAATACCCATCGGGCGAGAACAGCAGGTCGATCTGCCGCAGGAAACCGAACTGGTCATCCTTGCGGCTGCCGCGCAGCGATTTCTCCACCAGTTCGCGATCACGCAGCACGTAGCCGGTCAAGCCGGTGGCGGCCACCGCCCAGGTCGCGTGGTTGTGGATCTGGTCGTAGTTCTTCGGCTCGCTGGCCAGGAACTCGGCCATCGGCCGGAACACCTGCGATTCGATGGTCTGCCGATCCTGCGGCGACAGCGCATCGCGGATCGCGTCGTAGCCCTGGATGGCGTTGACCAGCCAGACCGAATCGTTGAGCACCTGCCAGAACACCCGGCCGGGAATCTGTCCGCGTCCTTCCGGATGCGGGCCGAGGGTCGGGTAGAGCTTGGCGTACTGCAGCAGCATGTCGCGCGAATAGGCGACATAGGCCTTGTCGCCGGTCAGCCGGTACAGGGTGCCGGCGGCCAGCAGTGCCTGGTAGTTGCGCTTGTGCTGCTCATGGGTGCGACCGCCGCCCTTGTCCTTCGGCACCTGCACGTCGATGCCGGCCTTCATCATCTTCTGCAGCGATTTCTGCGCACGCGCCTGTTCCTTGGCGAACCACGGATAGCGGCTGCCTTCGCTGGCCATCTGCTGCCACTGCGCGGCGGTCACCAGTACCGGCGCGGTATCGCCTTGTCGCGCGGCTGCGGCAGGTGCCGCATGCAGCGGTGCCGTCGGCAACAGGGCGAAGGGAGCGGCCAGGGCGAGGGCGATCGCCAGACGGTGGGAACAAAGGGACAGTGGCTGCAACCTCATCGATCAACTCCGGTGCTGGTGCGTGACAGGGCAACCTCGCCCACCTTGGGATACCAGTCCACCCCCGTCTGTTCGCGCGGGGTCATTGCCAGCGCCGGATCGGCGCCGATGGTGGGCAGGGGCGTTGCCGGCACCCACAGGCCGCTGGCGGCCTGCTGCAGGGTGATGCTGGCGCTGCTCACCCCGCCCGGGAATACGCTGCTGGCCTGCGGCGACTGCACGTTGTTGCTGAAGGCGATGCCGGCCAGCGAACTGGCCGCATTCGGTGGATTCTTGCTGGTGCGGTTGACGATCAGGTTGCCGCTGAAGTGGCTGTTGCTGGCGGCAACTACGATCCCCTTGGTTTCGTCATGGCCCACACCGAAGCTGATCTTCGCCACGTCGACGAAGGTGTTGCGGCTGATGGTCGCGTTGACCACCGGCGCGTAGCCGGACAACGGCGGATTGGCCTGTGCATCCATCACCGCCAGTGCCGAGCGGTTGCTGGAGCCGGCTAGCCGTTCGAAGTAGTTGTTGCTGACGGTCTGGTCGGCATTGATGATGCGCACGCCGCCGGTGCCGGCCTTGTCGTCGCCGAGGAAGAGGTTGTCGACCACCCGGTTGCCGTTGCCATGGCGAAGGGTCAGCGCGCCGGCCGAACGATAGAACACGTTGCCGCGGAAGGTATTGCCGCCGGACTTGTTGGAGACGATCTCGGTCTCGCCATCGCAGCCCTCGAACCAGTTGTTCTCCACCGTGCTGTTGGAATCGCTCAGCGAGGTGTCGCTGGTGCCTACACGGATCGTCTCTCCGCCATTGACGCCCAGCGCTGGCCGCGGGCCGAACCAGTTGTGGTCGATGCGGTGCTGGTTGTCCAGGCCCTGGGTGGCATCGCGCACCACCACCACCGTCGGGCCAGCGTTGGTCTTGCCGCGCAGCTGGCTGTGGTCGAGGCGGTTGTTGCTGCCGTACAGCGACACCCAGTAGTCCTGGTCGCTGCCATCGGGGTTGCTGTAGTCATCGATGACCAGGCCGGTGACGCGGCTGTGGCTGGCCACTGCCTTGCTCGACTCGCGGAACGCCACCACGGCGTCGCCCGGGGTGTAGCCGTTGCGGAATACCAGGTTGGAGACCTGCAGGTAGCTGCCGGCCAGGCGCAGGTCCGACCCCCCGCTGAGGATCACCTTGCCCGGCGTCTGCGCGCGCAGCACGATCGGTGCGGCGGCGGTGCCCTGGCCCTTCAGCAGCAGGCGCGCATCGGTCCAAGTGCCATCGGCCAGCACGATTTCATCGCCGGGTTGCAGTGCGGCAGCGGCGGTGGCGAACTCGGCGGCATCATGGACCAGCCAGCTCGCAGCGTTCGCCGGCAAACTGGTCAGGCAGGTTGCCAGTCCAATTGCCAGGCAATATCCAAGGGTGGGTTTCGAAAGGCGGTGCGAAGTCGGTTGAATGCGCATGAAGTCCTTCCAGAGACGGCGATGCCGCGGTTTCGGAGTGGGTGTGCATACCACTTGGTAGGTGTGTTGTAAGCCACGTTGCGCGCAAAGTCATGCTGCATCAGCACATGAAATGCCGGGCAACCGGTCTGAATCAAAGGTATTACGAAAAATCCAGTCCAGTTGGTTGACATTTCTGTGTCGGCGTGTCGAAGCTGCGTCCCACGCCTACCGTCCGGGCGATCCTTTGGGAGGAGGAAAACCATGCGGCAACCAGCCGGAGTTGTACGTCGTACACCGTTGTCACCCACACCGCTGATCGTGGCACTGCTCGCTGCGCTGGCGGCTTCACCGGCCGTGCAGGCGCAGTCTGCCGGCAGCGGTTCCGGGCAGGACGCCACCACCCTGGACCAGGTCCAGGTCACCGGTATCCGCGAATCGATGCAGAGCTCGATCAACAAGAAGCGCGACGACACGGTGATCGCCGATGTGTTGTCGGCCGACGACATCGGCGACCTGCCCGCGCCATCACTGGCCGATGCGATCGAAACGCTGACCGGTGCCGCCTCGACCCGCGACAAGACCGGCGCATCGGAAATCTCGATCCGTGGTCTCGGCGCCTTCCTCAGCAGCACCAATTTCAACGGCCGCGAGATCACCAACGGCAGCGGCGACCGCTCGGTGAACTTCAACATGTTCCCGGCCGAGCTGATCAATACGGTGGCGATCTACAAGACCCAGCGTGCCGACATCATCGAAGGCGGTGTCGCCGGGACCATCGGGCTGGAGACGGTCAAGCCGCTGGAGTACGGCAAGCGCTCGGCGCAGATCGATCTGCGCGGCAGCTGGGCCGAGTATGACAAGAAGTACCGCGACGACGATGGCATCGGCTATCGCGGTACCGCCAGCTACATCGACCAGTTCGAATTCGGCAACGGCCAGAAGCTCGGCATCTCGCTGGGCATCCAGCGGCTGGAGGGCACCGATCCGGAGGAGAGCATCACCAGCGGCTCCACCTGGTATGCCTGCGATGGCAGGCAGAACGTGGCCAATGCCAACTGCAATGAAGTCAGCGCCCAGGCCATCGCCAACGGCGCGCCGTACTACCTGGTGCCAAGCAGCCGCATCTATCGCCTGAAGCAGGAGCGCAATGATCGCCAGAGCGAATTCGCGGCGATCCAATGGCGGCCCAACGACGTGGTCGAGGTCAACCTCGATTTCGAACATACCGAGCGCAACTGGGACGAGGACCGCAGCGACCTGAGCCTGTCCAATGCACGACGCGGCATCACCCAGCGCGAGGCGGACGAGGACGGCATCGTCCGCCACCTGCATGGCAGCACTTCCATCGATTCGACCTCCAACCGCTATTGGCGCGGCGAGGAATACACCGGTGGTGGCCTCAATCTGATCCTGCGCCCCAGCCCGGCCTGGGAGCTGTCCACCGATCTTTCCTATTCGCATACCAACCGCCTGGACAGCGAGCGCATGACCCGGCTGCGCGCCAACCAGCGCGACGTCAACAATGCCATCGTGCCGGGCATCAGCAGCGGCGCCACCGGCTATGTCGACTACGACTGGGACTGGCATGGCGAGGTGCCGAGCGTGGCGCTGGCGCCGAACTTCGACCCGAACAACTGGGACGCCTACACCGGCGCGGCGCGGGTGACCTCCAGCGCGACCGAGAACGACCACAAGATCAAGGCCGGCCGCTTCGATGCCAGCTTCATGCCCGAGTCCGGTTTCTTCACCCGCATCAAGGGCGGCGTGCGCGCCAGCCAGGCCGACTACCGCCTGCGCGACAACACCCTGGTGACCGACTACGACCAGCGCGTAGCGGCCGACAAGGCGAAGATCATTGCCGCCAACCGTGCCTGCCGTGCACCGTTCCCGCAGGACGATTTCATGGATGCGGCCAGCGGCAATACGATCTCCTCGTGGGCGTACTTCGATCCGAGCTGCCTCTACGCGTCCTTCCGCGGCACCAGCGACAGTGGCCTGGACCCGGACTTCCAGGACCCGAACAACGTCGATGTGACCGAGAAAACCCGCGCGCTGTACCTGATGGGTGAATTCAGCAGCACGCTGTTCGGCCTGCCGGTCACCGGCAATGTCGGCCTGCGCTGGGTCAAGACCGACGTGCGTTCGGAAGGCGTGCGCACCGACCTGGCGGTCATCGACAATGGCGACGGCACGATCCGCCTGCAACCCACTGGTGATTTCACCACCCAGGTGTTCAAGGCGGGCAACGACAAGCTGCTGCCAAGCCTGAATGCCGCGTTCGAGCTGAAGCCGGACCTGTTGCTGCGGGTGGGCGCGTACCGGGCGATGTCACGCCCGGATATCGCCGCACTCGGTGCCGGGCGAACCATCAATGTCAGCAGCGATGCCACCTATACCGGCCTGGCCGACGCGCTGGACGACATCAGTGCCAGCGGCAATCCGGCTGCGCAGCCGCTGATGTCCTGGAACGGCGATGTCTCGCTTGAGTGGTATGCGAACCCGGATACGCTGCTGGCCGGTGCGGTGTACTGGAAGCAGTTCAACGGCGGCACCGCCACCGCGCTGGTGCCGGAGACCTACACCCTCAACGGACAGACGGTGACCGTGCCGGTGCGCCAGCAGGTGACCACCGATGAAGACAGCACCCTGACCGGTATCGAGCTCAGTGCCACCCACCGGTTCTCGTACCTGCCCAAGCCGTTCGATGGCCTCGGCTTCAAGGTCAGCTACAACTATGCCGACGCCGACTACCAGACGCAGGATTCGCGGTTGGGCGAGCAGTTGGCCGCCGATGGATCGATCATTCCGGCCATCGTTCCGCCGGCCGGCCTGAGCGGCTTCTCGCGGCATGTGCTGTCCGGTTCCCTCTACTGGGATGTGGGCCGCTTCAACATCCAGGCCATCGGCAAGTTCCGTTCGCACTATTACCAGGACTTCACCGGCAACACGGCGCAGCAGAACCGCTACTACGATGACAACACCAGCGTCGACCTGCGCCTGCGTTACCGGGTGAACAAGCAGCTGTCGCTGTCGCTGGAACTGATGAACCTGACCGACGAGCCACGCGTGGCGTACCAGCCGCTTTACGGGAATTTCCGCGAGGTGGTGAGCTACGGGCGGCGCGCGTATTTCGGTGTACGATACAAGTTCTGAACAGGGCGGCGCGGCCAATGGTCGCGCCGTCGCTCCAACCGGACCCGCACCGTGCCCGGTGGCCGGGGACGGGCCCGGAGGGAACCGCCAAGGGTCAGCCGCATGTCCGCCAACCGTCTCTACCAGACCATCGCCGCCAAGCTCCGCAAGCTGATCGAGGATGGCGAATATCCGTCGGGTTCGCGCCTGCCGGGCGAACGTGAACTTGCCGAACGCTTCGGCGTCAGCCGGGTCACCATCCGTGAGGCGGAAATCGCCCTGGAAGCGCAGGGCTGGATCGCGATCCGTATCGGTTCGGGCGTCTATGTGAAGCCGCGCCCGGCCCAGGCTGCCGGCGGGCTGCCCGATATCAGCGCCTTCGACCTGACCGCGGCGCGTGCCGTGTTCGAAGCGGAAGCTGCAGCGCTGGCGGCAAGCAATATCGATGAGGCCGGCATCGCCGAGCTGCAGGTGCTGGCTGAAGCGCTGTGCCGTCGTGACCTTACCGATGAAGAGGCCGGCGACTACGACCGCCGCTTCCACCTGGCCATCGCCCGCCTCTCGGGCAACCCGGTGGTCGAGTATTTCGTGCAGCAGATCTGGCGCATGCGCAGCGAGCTGCCGCGGGTGACCGAGGTCTACGCACGGGTGTGCCATGACGATGGTGCCAGCCGCGCCGACGAGCACATGGCGATCTTCGAGGGGCTGCGCGCGCGCGATCCCGTCGCTGCACGCAATGCGATGCGCCATCACTTCCAGCGCCTGTTCGAGGCGATGCTGGAGGCGACCGAAAGCCAGGCGCTGGCCGAGATCCGCCGGCAGACCCAGCAGGACCGCGAGCGCTTCCTGGCCACGACCCGGATCTGAGCGGGTTCATCCTGCAGCGCCGGGCCACGCTCGGCTGCTTTCGGCTGGAACGTGCGGTACCCGCACCGCCTGCATCCGCGCGCTATGCTGGGCTCCGGACGTCTCCCATAAGGAAAGCGCGATGTTCCCGACCATGTTCTTCAGCGCGGTGCTGGCCTTCGTGGCCGTGGTCATCCTGTTCAAGGCAGTGCGGATGGTGCCACAGGGCTATGAATGGACCGTCGAGCGGTTCGGCCGTTACACCCACACCATGTCGCCCGGCCTGCATTTCCTGATCCCGATCGTCTACGGGGTGGGGCGCAAGGTGAACATGATGGAACAGGTGCTGGACGTGCCCGGCCAGGAAGTGATCACCAAGGACAACGCCGCCGTGCGCGTCGATGGCGTGGTGTTCTTCCAGGTACTGGACGCGGCCAAGGCCGCCTACGAGGTATCGGTGCTGGAAGTGGCGATGATCGCCCTGGTGCAGACCAACATCCGTACCGTGATCGGCTCGATGGACCTGGATGAATCGCTCAGCCAGCGCGAGGTGATCAACGCCAAGCTGCTCAGCGTGGTCGATCATGCGACCAACCCGTGGGGCGTGAAGGTCAACCGCATCGAGATCCGCGACATCCAGCCGCCGCGCGACCTGCTCGATGCGATGGCACGGCAGATGAAGGCCGAGCGCGAGAAGCGCGCGCAGATCCTCGAGGCGGAAGGTTCGCGGCAGTCTGAGATCCTGCGTGCCGAAGGCGAGAAGCAGGCTACGGTGCTGGAGGCGGAGGGGCGGCGCGAGGCCGCATTCCGCGACGCCGAAGCACGCGAGCGCCTGGCCGAAGCCGAAGCCAAGGCGACCCAGGTGGTGTCGGCGGCGATCGCCGACGGCGACGTCCAGGCCATCAACTACTTCATCGCCCAGAAGTATGTGGAAGCGTTCAAGGAACTGGCCACGTCGCCGAACCAGAAGCTGGTGCTGATGCCGATGGAGGCCAGCGGAGTGATTGGTTCGATCGCCGGCGTGGCCGAGCTGGCCAAGCAGGCCCTGTCCAACCAGGAAACCCGGCCGCCGGCAAAGCGGCCGCCACCGATCGGAGGCTGACATGCGCTGGGAAGTCGTTGCCTGGGGTGCGTTGGCCTTGCTGCTGTTCGCCGCCGAAGCGCTGGCGCCCGGCGCGTTCATGCTGTGGATCGGCATCGGTGCGGCGGCGGTGTTCACGCTGGTAGCGGTGTTCGCCGATATCCCGGTGCTGTGGCAGGTGGTCGCTTTCGTGGTGCTGAGCGTGCTGTCGATCCAGTGCTACCGGCACTGGGGCAAGCCGCGCGCGCGGCAGAGTGACGCGCCGCTGCTGAACCGCCGCGCTGAACAACTGGTCGGGCGGGTGGTGCCCTTGCAGCAGGCCATCGTTGCCGGGCAGGGCAGGGTCAGCATCGACGACGCGTCGTGGCAGGTGAGTGGGCCGGAGCTGCCGGCCGGCACGCTGGTGCGGGTGGTGGCGGTGCAGGGCAGTGCGCTGGTGGTCGAGGCGGTCGCCTAGGGTTTCCAGCCAACGGCGCAGCCCCTCGTGTGTGGTCGCTGAAAGCAGATGCTGGGTTGGGTCGGGCGGGTGGGCTGTGCAGGGGGCGCCGCAAGTACGTCCTTGTAGGCTTGGCCGCGGCATCCATGCCGCGGACACCCCCGCCGGTCGCTGCGCTCTGTGTGCCCGGGGTCGGATCCCTTTCCGCAGGCAATGGCTTCGACACTTCTCTCCATATATGTATCGACATCCACAACCGCTCTTGCCTTCCGTCCCGTCATCGGGAACCTGTCGGGGTGGGGCGGTGTGGGGTGGAGGGACCGCAGGCGCCATGGATGGCGCCTACGAGCCTACACGGACGTACTTGCGGCGCGTCCCGCAACCCCACATCGCCCCACCAGCCCACAGACGTCGCCGAGCCGATACGCTTTGGCCGTTGCCGTTGCCTGGCTTGTAGAAAGCGCCCGCCGGCCGCAGGCCGGCCAACATCCCCCCGCTGCGCTGCGGCGCGACCTGCGGCCGACCGATCTGGGATAATGCGCGTTCTTGTTTCCTCTGCTGCCGGACCCGGTCATGACCCAGAAGACGCTGCTCAACGATACCCACCGCGCCCTTGGCGCCAAGATGGTCGATTTCGGAGGTTGGGACATGCCCATCCACTACGGCTCGCAGCTGGACGAGCACCACCTGGTGCGTCGTGAGTCGGGCGTGTTCGACGTCAGCCACATGACCGTGGTCGACCTGCGCGGCGACCAGGTCAAGCCGTTCCTGCGCCGCCTGCTGGCCAACTCGGTCGACAAGCTCAAGGCCACCGGCAAGGCGTTGTACTCGTGCATGCTGAATCCGCAGGGCGGCGTCATCGACGACCTGATCGTCTATTACCTGGGCGACGACTTCTTCCGCATGGTGGTCAACGCCTCCACCCGCGAGAAGGATCTGGCGTGGCTGCGCGAGCAGGCTGCGCCGTTCAACGTCTCGGTCGAACAGCGTCCAGACCTGGCGATCCTCGCTGTGCAGGGTCCGCAGGCGCGCGACATCGTCATCGGCCTGGCCCGCGAAGCCGACCGTGAGTCGCTGGGCAAGCTCGGCCGTTTCGCCGCGCTGCAGGTGCAGTCCGACGACGGCGTTGAACTGTTCGTCGCCCGCACCGGCTACACCGGCGAAGACGGTTTCGAGATCCTGCTGCCGCAGGATGCCGTGGTCGCGTTCTGGAACCGCCTGCTTGCTGCCGGCGTGAAGCCGGCCGGTCTTGGCGCGCGCGATACCCTGCGCCTGGAAGCCGGCATGAATCTGTACGGCCAGGACATGGACGAAGCGATCAGCCCCTACGAAGCGGCGCTGGCCTGGACGGTGTCGCTGGACGAGGGTCGCGACTTCATCGGCCGCGACGTGCTGGAGGCGCAGAAGGCGGCTGGCAACGCACGTCAGATGATCGGCCTGGTGATGGATGAGAAGGGCGTGCTGCGCCATGGCCAGGCGGTCACCACTGCCGGCGGCCAGGGCGAGATCCTGTCCGGCACCTTCTCGCCGACCCTGGCCAAGGGCATCGCATTCGCGCGCGTGCCGGCCGGTGAACTCGGTCAGGTCACCGTCGACATCCGCGGCCGTCAGGTGCCGGTGCGGGTGGTCAAGTTCCCGTTCGTGCGCGAAGGCCAGGCCCAGCCCGGCGTGCTTGGCGACGCCTGATCCAAACATGCCGGTCGTCACTGCCAGCAGTGGCGGCCGGTTGGTTACACTAGCCCCGTTTTTTCCACCCCCTGCATATCTCTGGAGCAGTCCCATGAGCGAGATCCCCGGCGACCTCAAGTTCCTCAAGTCCCATGAGTGGGCCCGTGTCGAAGGCAATGGCCGCGTGACCGTCGGTATTTCCGACCACGCCCAGGGCCTGCTGGGTGACCTGGTCTACGTCGAGCTGCCCGAAGTCGGCGCGACCGCCAAGGCCAACGAGCAGATCGCGGTCGTCGAGTCGGTGAAGGCCGCCTCCGACGTCTACAGCCCGATCAGCGGCACCATCGTCGAGGTCAACTCGGCACTGGCCGACAAGCCGGAAACCATCAACGAAGACGCCTACGGCGATGGCTGGATGTTCGTTGTCGAAGTGTCCAACAGCGACGAGCTCAACGAGCTGCTGGACCCGGACGCGTACGCCGAAGGCCTGGAAGACGAAGAGCACTGAGTCGTCGTTTCCCCGGTACGAAAACGGCCACCCTCGGGTGGCCGTTTTCGTTTTGGAGGAGGCTTCGAACTTATGCCGGCCGGTTCGCCGCATGCCATCGCCATGGCATCAGTCGGTGTTGAGCGCGGGCAAAAGGCGTGCGCAGTTTTGCGCAAATCCGCGTTTCCACCCCCGCGGCGGCGCGCCCGGATGTGAAAAGTTTTTGGCCTTGTTGCAGGACCGTTGTGCTGGCGTTGGCGCGTGCGTTGCCATGCATGGCCGCGTCGCCGCGTGGCGTTCCGCTTCAGGCCCCTACATGACGCAGAGTGCTTATTTCAAGTGTTTTTTCTTCGCTGTTCGTGCGCAGTTGATGGCAGCGACGATGCGCGATGCAGTGTTTGCCGGCGCTCGCGGAGGAACATCGGCAGGCGCGGGAAGGGCTTCCGGGACGCGGCGGATGTGAAAATTTTTCGCGGGGGTTGTTGACAGTAAAAAAAACCGTGATTAGGTTTCGCCTCAGCAGACCTTGCCTGCCAAACCGAGTGCGCAGAATCAATCGTCCGATGCGAAGCAGCCCCTCGAAGACCACCGCGATCCTGACGACGGTGGAGATGGCCCCGCTTCCCCTCGAGAAATGCAAGGCAACCCCTGTTCCGATGCCTGCTCCGCCGATCGTGGCGGGCATCACCGCATCCGTAACGGCGCGCCCGACGCGCCGGCGGTCCCCGCACGCAGCATGGGCGGGTTTGATCCACCTGGGCGTTTCAACTCCCTATCACTGACGAGGAGCCATCACCATGGCAACCAAGAAAGCTGCGAAGAAAAAGCCCGCCGCCAAGAAAGCGGTGAAGAAGGTCGCCAAGAAGGCCGCTGCCAAGAAGGCAGTGAAGAAGGTCGCGAAGAAGGCGACTGCCAAGAAGGCAGTGAAGAAGGCTGCCAAGAAGGTCGCCAAGAAGGCCACGGCGAAGAAGACAGTGAAGAAGGCGGCCAAGAAGGTAGCCAAGAAGTCCGCTGCCAAGAAGGCCGTAAAGAAGACCGCGAAGAAGGCCGTCAAGAAGGTAGCCAAGAAGGCCACCAAGAAGACTGCCAAGAAAGCCGCCAAGAAGACCACTGCCCGCAAGCCGGCCAAGAAGGTCGCCAAGAAGGCAGTGAAGAAGGCGACAAAGAAGACCGCCAAGAAGGCAGTGAAGAAGACTGCGAAGAAGGCGACCAAGAAGGCTGCCCCGAAGAAGGCTGCCAAGAAGGTTGCCAAGCGCAAGCCGGCCGCCCGCAAGAAGAAGGCCGCTCCGGTGGCCCTTCCGGCAACTCCGGCACCGCTGATCTAAGTATTTCCCGATAGCCGTACCCTGAGACCCCTTCCCCGACTGCCCAGCGGGGAGGGGGTTTTTTTATGGGCTGCCTGCGCCTGGCCAGCTGCGTTCACCCGCTGCGTCGCAGGGAAACCGCTCGACCAGGAAATCCACGAAGCTGCGCAGCCGGGTGGAGTGATACCGGTCGTGCGGATAGACCACGTGCATGGGCCGACCGTGCCGGCCATGTTCCGGCAGCAACGGGACCAGGCTACCCGCATCGATGTCTGCTGCCAGCAGCAGGCTCGACTGCAGGATGATGCCCAGGCCCTGCAGCGCGGCCAGCCGCAACGCTTCGCCGTTGTTGATCTGCAACCGTCCCGAAGGCGGCGCTGGCAATGCCACTTCGTTGCCCAGCCAGTGCGACAGCGCAGCAGGATCCAGCGACAGGCATTGATGCTGCTGCAGCTCCTGCGCGTTGTGCGGCGTGCCATGCCGTGTGAGATAGGCCGGCGATGCACACAGGGTCAGCCGGTAGGCGCTGAGCGGACGCGCTACGAGATGCGTGGCGTCGGCCAGCGTGCCGATGCGGATGGCGGCCTCGAACCCCTCATCGGCCAGTTCGACCACGCGATCGGTCAGGACCAGTTCGACACTGACCTCGGGGTAGCGGTCCATGTAGGTCGACAGTGCCGGCACCAGCGCATGCGTGCCGAAGATCACCGGTGCACTGATCCGCAGCGTGCCCGCCGGTGCCAGGTGGTGATGCTGGGCCTGCGCATCGGTTTCCTCCACCAGGCGCAGGATCTCTTTGCAGCGGCCGAAGTAGGCCTCACCGAAAGCGGTCATATGCTGCCGACGGGTCGTGCGGTTCAACAACTGCATGCCCAGCCGTTCTTCCAGGGCGCGCAGGTGCTTGCCGGCCATCGTCGCGGAGATGTCCAGTGCCGATGCCGCGGCACTGAGGCTGCCCTTTTCCACGGCCAGCACATAGACCTGCATGCTCTCCAACAGGTTCATCTGACACCCCGGGTTCTGAATGTTGAAACCTCGCCGGAGTTTATCAATCGAGGGTGTTCAAAGAGCATGTCCGCACGGCCAGATGGGCCGGCAGAACTGGCAGGGCAACACATGAAACTGGATCTTGAAGGACGTACCGCGCTGGTCACCGGCGCAGGCAGCGGCATCGGCGCAGGTGTTGCGCGGGTACTGGCGAGGCAGGGTGTGCGCGTGGCGATCACCGCGCGGCGGCAGGCGCCGTTGCAATCGGTGGCGGCCGCAATCGAGGCGGCGGGTGGACCGGTACCCGTCGTGTTGGTGGGCGATCTGACCGACGCCGACGATGTGCAGCGCATCGCCAGCGCTTCGCTGCAGACGCTGCAGCACGTGGACATCCTGGTCAACGCGGCCGGTGGCGCACGGTTGGCCGGGGTGGCCGCAGCAGACGAGGTGTGGGACGAGGCGATGGCACTGAACTTCTCGGCGGCACGACGGCTGACGCAGGCGTTGCTGCCGTCGATGCGGGCCAATGGCTGGGGGCGTGTGATCAACCTCAGCGGGTCGATGGAGCCGCGTGCGGTGAATGCCGCGAGCCCGGCGAAGGCGGCGCTGCATCTGTGGAGCAAGGGGCTGTCCTGCGATGTGGCGGGCGAGGGCATCACCATCAACTCGATCGCGCCGGGGCGGATCAACAGCGCGCAGATCCTGGATCGGCTGCATCCCACCGAAGAGAGCCGGCGTGAGTTCATCGCCCGCAACATCCCGATGGGGCGTTTCGGCGAACCAGAGGAGGTGGCGCACCTGGTTGCGTTCCTGGCGTCGCCGTTGGCGGGGTACATCACCGGGGCGGTGATTCCGGTGGATGGCGGAATGCACTACTTCGCCCACTAGCATCCCGGGCGCGCCTGATTCTACGAAACGGTGAAGGCAGGGACGCTCAGCGCTACGTAAACAAGCGAAAAGGGCGACCCGTAGGCCGCCCTTCTGTTTACGGTCGAGCTCGCCAGCTCAGCGCGGCGAGGCCACCGCGCGGTTGCCCGAAGCGCCCTTGCCCTTGCGCTTGTCCTGCTGTGCCGGGGTGGCGCCCTCGGCCATCAGGTTGTCGCTGCCGAAGTCGGTGTCCACGTCCAGCCAGCGCTGCGACGGCAGGCCGAGGGCTGCGTCGAGCACGGTCGGCAGCAGGCCGCTGGGCAGGCCGCTTTCGCCGTTCCACATGATGGCGATGCCGAGGTCGCGCTCGGGCACCAGTGCAACAAGGCCGCGGTAGCCCTGCACCGCGCCGGCATGGAACACGACATCGTGACCGGCGTAGTCGAAGGTGCGCCAGCCCAGCGCGTAGCCGGCCGAGTGCAGGCGTTCGCGGCGCCAGCCCGAACGCATCTCGCCCGGTGTGTTGATCAGGCTGGAGTGCAGGGTCGCCAGCAGCGGTGCCGGCAGCACGTCCGGGCGGTGGCCGGTATGGGCCAGCAACCACTGCGCCATGTCACTGGCACTGGCGTTGACGCCGGCAGCAGGGGCGACGCGGTAATAGGTCGGCTTCGGCGTCAGCGACACCCAGCCGTTGCGGCTGCGCACGTGCGGGCGCGCCCAGCGCGAGCTGGCCTGGATGCCGGCCAGGCCGAGGCTGGCATCGTTCATGCCCAGCGGCTTGAAGATGCGGCGTTCGACCGACTGCTCGTAGAAGCTGCCGGAGGCCGCATACACGACGTCGCCGATCAGGCTGAAGGCCACGTTCTGGTAGGCGTAGCAGTCGCCCGGCAGGCACTTCAGGCTGGTGTTGGCCAGCTTCTGGGTCAGCGCGTAGTACTCGGCATTGCCTTCGATGTCGCGGTCATAGGCGTTGTACGGCAGGCCGACGCGGTGGCTGAGTACATCGGCCACGGTCAGGCGGTCGGTGGCCTCCGGCGAGTTCAGGCGGAAGCCCGGCACGTAGTCGGTGACCTTGCTGTCCCAGCGCAGGGTGCCATCGTTGACCAGCAGGCCGGCCATGGTGCCGGCGAAGGCCTTGGACAGCGACGCCAGGCGGAACACGGTGTGGGCGTCGACCGGCAACGGGTTGTTGACGTCGGTCACGCCGTAGCCGCGCGCGCTGAGCACGCGGCCGCCCTGCACGATGGCCACTGCCATGCCGGGCACGCGCTCGCCATAGGTGAGCTGCTGCGCCATCGATTCGATGTTGGCGACGTTGAAACCGGCAGCGGGCAACTGCACCTGCGGCACCAGCCCGGTGCGGTAGGCCGCAGGCTGGGTGTGGGCGACGGCGCCACCGGCGGCGGTTTCGATGTTGGTCGGCATCGGCGGCAACGCCGGCGGGGTCTGCGCGGTGGTGGACAAGGCAAGGGGCATCAACATGCCCAGCAAACCGGTGGCCGCCGAACGGATCGGACGACGCAGGCTGTTCTTTTTCATCGGTTGGAACCCGTGCGCGACTGCTGGGGATGATTCTAGCGCCGCTTTTCGCCTGTGCACAAACAAAGCGAAGATGAATGCGCATCTCGTTGAAAAAGTTGGATTTTTGACGCCAGAAGAGCGTGTATCACAAGGTGTCCGCCGGGCCAGTCCGTGACACTGCGTTGCAGCCATCGGCGCCGCCTGCGCTGGCGATGTTGCAGTGCATTGGATAACGTACGCGCTTCACTGCCCCCGGAGCCTGCCATGCCGCTGTCCAACCGCCGTTTGCGGGCGAGGGGAGCCGCGTGAGCGCGGCGCGGGAGAGCGGGGCACTGAAGGGCCTGCTGGCCGCGCTGCGCGAGTCGCCGGCGCTGTGGTGGTCGTTTCTGTACTTCTTCTGCCTGCTCAGCGGCTACTACGTGCTGCGGCCGGTACGCGAGGCGATGGCCGCTTCGGCCGACCTGGAGACGGTGTTCCCGGCGGCGTTGATCGCCTGGTTCGCCAGCCATGGCATCGCCCTGAAGGACTTCGTCCTGCAGTTCCTGTTCTCCTGCGTATTCGTGATCATGCTGGTGCTGCAGCCGGTCTATGGCTGGCTGGTCAGCCGCTTCCCGCGGCGGGTGTTCCTGCCGGCGGTGTACGGCTTCTTCGTCGCCACCCTGCTGGGCTTCTACGCACTGTTCGACAGCGGCGTACCGGGGCGGGGCATGGCGTTCTTCTTCTGGATCACCGTGTTCAACCTGTTTGCGGTCGCGGTGTTCTGGAGCTTCATGGCCGATGTGTTCTCCAATGCGCAGGCGCGGGCCTACTACGGCTACATCGGTGCGGCCGGCACTGTTGGCGCCTTCCTCGGCCCGATCATCACCAGTGCGCTGGTGCAGCGGGTGGGCATCGCCAACCTGATGCTGGTTTCGGCCGGCTTCCTGGTCGTGTGCCTGTTGTGCATCTGGCGCCTGCGCCACTGGGCGGTGCTGCGCGAGCGTGAGCAGCAGCTGGTGTCGGGTGAGCAGCCGATGGGCGGCAGCGTGCTCGATGGCCTGAAGCTGATCGTGCGCGAGCCCCTGCTGCGCTGGCTGGCGATCATGGTGGTGTTCGGCGTGGGTGTCGGCACCTTGCTGTACAACCAGCAGGCCAGCATCGTGCGTGCCTCGTTCAACGATGCAGGCGCTGCCACAGCCTTCTTTTCGCGCATCGACCTGGCGGTGAACGCGCTGGCGCTGTTGATGCAGCTCGGGCTGACCCGCTGGCTGCTGTCGCGCCACGGCATCGCCCCGGCGTTGCTGATTCCCGGTTTTGCGATCCTGATCGGCTTCTCGGTGCTGGCCGCATCGCCGATGCCGCTGATGGTGGCGGTGGTGCAGGTGATGACCCGCGCCAGCGAGTTCGCCCTGGCCAAGCCGGCCCGCGAAACCATCTACACCCGCGTGGACCGGCAGTGGCGCTACAAGGCCGGCGCGGCGATCGACACGGTGGTGTACCGCGGCGCCGACCTGACCTTCGCCTGGCTGCACAAGGGGCTGTCGTTGTTCGGTTCGCACGTGGTGTTCATCGGTGGTGTAGCCGTCGCCGGCTTGATGACCCTGGCGGCGTTCGGCGTGCTGCGCGAAGAGAAGAAGCTGCCGCGCGACCGTTGATTTTGGGGGGGGGGGCAGGCCGCCACTGCGAGCAGATGGATTCAGGCCTGATCTTTGATTGCAATGCTTACTGGAGAAGGGAATGCCCAATGGGAGCACGCGGCGTCATGCGTTGGATGAACGTCAGTTGGAGGCGTGGGCATTTCATGCATTCAACCTGGTCAGTCGGCTTCGAATGGGGGCTCTGGAGAGCACCCTTCTAATGGATGCTCTTTCTGGTCAAGACAGCATGGGCAGGCAACTGGAGGGCAATCTGGGGCTGGTGAACTTTGCCGCGCAACGTTTTGAAGGTCGGCTCATTCTCACCGACGTCATTGGTCCCAGTTCCCGTGCATTGGCAGAGATGATCAAGGTTGCCCGTCAGGACCTGGAGTTTGACGTCCTCGCCTGCAACGAACAGGGAATGTTGAACGTACTGCGGAGAGGCAACGACCTGGAGGCCGAGTCATGGCTCAGCGCCGTTCCTCAGCTGACCGCTCCTCGGCTTCGGCCCCACTTCCAGAGAGCTTTCAGGCGGCCCACCCGCCGTTTGGACAGCCCCCGGGCTGCAGCTCGCTTGCACCTTGCTAAGAAGCGATCGGAGAGGCTGCGCAAGGAGAAGGTCTATCACGACTCTGAATTCTTGCTCTTGAACTACTTTGATCTGGCCGTAAGGCGTCTCTATCGATTTCCGCTCTGGAGACGGATGGAAGGAGTGGTGTATCTCTTCACGGAGCGGCGTCCATGCGAGGATTGTTGTCACGTCGTCACGCGACTGCTTCGTCGTTATCGCAGAATCCAGCTGGTGATCGTGAGGGTGACAGGCCATGGTGCTTCGGAGTGGGGCGCATTGGAAAGACTCTCGGAGCATCCCAGAGTGCATATGCACAGATTCGAGTTTCTGCCGTTGGCTGTTGAAGAACGATCGCCAATGGAAGAGCCTGGGACGGGGCCGTGGACAATCCCCCATCTCGACGGTACGCCCCGTAGGGGATGGGCGCCCAAGGGCGCAACGCAGCGTCAGTGAATTTTCCCTGCAAATACTGGACTTGATATGAGCTTGATTGCGCTGCTGCTGACCGTGCTGGTTGCCGTGCTGCACCTGTATTTTCTGGCGCTGGAGATGTTCCTGTGGACCCGGCCGCTGGGCCTGAAGACGTTCCGCAATTCACCGGAGAAGGCGGAGACCACGCGCGTGCTGGCGGCCAACCAGGGTCTGTACAACGGCTTCCTGGCGGCGGGCATCGTGGTGGGGCTGGTGCTGGCGCAGCCGGTGCTGGTGACGTTCTCGCTGGTGTGCGTGGTGGTGGCGGGGTGCTATGGCGCCTACAGCGTGAGCCGGCGCATCTTCATGATCCAGGCGGTGCCGGCGATCCTGGCGTTGGTGTTTCGCGCACTGGCGTGATTTCCGGCCAACGGCACAGCCCCTGGTGGGTTGGTCGCGTAGAGCTGTCATGGGGTTGGTCGGGCGGGTTCCGTGCGCGGCCAGCCCACGGAGAAGAAAAGAAGATCAAGAGCAACAGCGGGTCGCTGCGCTCGTGGGTTCTGCGCGCATGAAAAAAGCGGCCGCCGGGCCGCTTTTTTGCTTTTGCTCTTCTTTTTCTCTTGCGTGGGTGGACGCCGCAGCGATCTGTCAGAGGCCGGAGGGATGGGATGCGCAGGGGCGTAAGCGCCATGGATGGCGCGCCCGAGCCTACAGGGACGTATTCACGGCGTCCCCTGGGCATCCCATCCCTCCGGCCCAACCGATGAACCGCTTTTCAGCATCCACCCACGAGGGGCTGCGCCGTTCGCGGCAACATCACTTCGCCGGCGACACCCACATGTCGATGACCGCGCTGAACACCTCCGTCCCCGCGCGGTCGCGCACACTCACCGTCACCGGCAACGCATAGCCTTCGGTCGCCACCACGATCGGCTGCGCCGGCAATGCCGTCGCCTGCAGCGTGCCGCGCGCCTTGGCCAGGTACTGCACCTGCATGCCCTTCGGGATCCAGCGCATGCCCTTGGGCAGCGACGCATCGACCATCAGCCCGGCGGTCAGTTCGGCCAGGTTGCACATTGCGATCGCGTGCATCGTGCCGATGTGGTTGCGCACCTTGCGGCGGTCGGCCAGCGTGCCCTCGCAGCGGCCGTTCTCCAGGCGCGTGATGCGCGGGGCGATGCTGGCGAAATAGGGCGCCTTGAAGCACACCGCGCGCGAGAACAGCCAGGTACCGGCAGGCCAGCGCTGCAGGCGGTGATAGAGCGAAAGCAGGGGCGTGGACATGGCGGTTTCCGGTCGGCGGACAAAGCGACGGCGGGCCAGGCCCGCCGTCGAGGCAACGCGTGTCGCGGGCGATCAGGCCGCCTGCGAGTGCGGGTCCTTGTTCTGGCGGTCGTAGTAGCTGGCCGCGCGCAGTTCGTGGGTGTCGAAGTCGTCCACGGTGATGGTGTCCAGGGTCAGCGTACGCAGCTCTTCCAGCAGGCTGCGCTCGTCCTGGGTGATCACGCCTTCGGCCACGGCCTCGTCGAGCTGGCTGTTGAAGTCCAGCGCCTCGATGCCCTTGCTCTTCAGCGCCTTCAGGAACTTGCGCTCCACCGGCTCGGCCATGATCGCCTTGCTCAGGTAGCTGTTGATGCGGCCACCCGGGTTGTTCTCGCAGGGGGTCAGGAACACGCCGCTGGCGAGGCGGTCGCGGGCTTCGTTCGGGGCCATCAGCAGCGCAGCCACGCGACGGCTCAGGCGGTCGCCCGGGGCCTCGGCACGACGGCCCAGCGGGAAGATCAGTGCCCACATCAGCCAGCCGATCGGACGGATCGGGAAGTTGCGCAGGGCAGCCGACAGCGATTCCTCGATCTTGTGCACGCTGTCATGGAAGGCCCAGGCCAGCAGCGGCTGGTCGGCCTGCGGCGCGCCTTCGTCGTGGTAGCGCTTGAGCATGGCGCTGGTCATGTAGACATGGCTCAGCACGTCGCCCAGGCGGCCGGACAGCGATTCCTTGAACTTCAGCTTGCCGCCGAGCGTCATCATCGAGATGTCGGCCATCAGCGCCAGGTTGGCCGAGTAACGGTCCAGCTTGCGGAAGTAGCGGCGGGTGTAGGCGTCGCCCGGAGCAGCGCCGAAGCGTGCGCCGGTCAGGCCGAACCAGAACGAACGAACGGCGTTGGAGATGCCGTAGCGGATGTGGCCGAACAGGCTGCGGTCGAAGTCCTGCAGGCCGGCACGGGTGTCGGGGTCCTGAGCGGCCTTCATTTCCTTCAGCACCCACGGGTGGCAGAGGATCGCACCCTGGCCGAAGATCAGCAGGCTGCGGGTCATGATGTTGGCGCCTTCCACCGTGATGGCGATCGGCGCGGCCTGCCAGCTGCGGCCGGCGAAGTTGCGCGGCCCCAGGATGATGCCCTTGCCGCCGATCACGTCCATCATGTCCGAGATCACTTCGCGGCTCATGTTGGTGCAGTGGTACTTGGCGATCGCCGACGGCACCGACGGCACGTCACCGCGGTCCACAGCAGCGGCGGTGGCCTGCGACAGCGCGCTGATCTTGTACGCCTTGCCACCGATGCGGGCCAGCGCTTCTTCCACGCCTTCGAAGCGGCCGACCGACAGGCCGAACTGCTTGCGGATGCGCGCATAGGCGCCGGTGACCGCGGCACCCGCCTTGGCACCGCCGCTGGCGGTGGAAGGCAGGGTGATGGAACGACCCACGGCCAGGCACTCGTTGAGCATGTTCCAGCCCTTGCCGGCCATCGCAGCGCCACCGATCAGCTGGGTCAGCGGAATGAACACGTCCTTGCCGCGGATCGGGCCGTTCTGGAACGTCGAGTTCAGCGGGAAGTGGCGACGGCCGATTTCAACGCCGGCGGTCTCGCGCGGCAGCAGGCCCAGGGTGATGCCGATGTCGCGGGTCTGGCCGATCAGGCCATCCGGATCGTACATGCGGAAGGCCAGGCCGATCAGCGAGGCGACCGGCGCCAGGGTGATGTAGCGCTTGTCGAAGGTCAGCTTGACGCCGAGCACCTGCTCGCCGTTCCACTCGCCCTTGCAGACGATGCCATAGTCGGGAATCGAGGTCGCGTCGGAGCCGGCGAACGGACCGGTCAGGCCGAAGCAGGGCACTTCACGGCCATCGGCCAGACGCGGCAGGTACTGGTCCTTCTGTTCCTGGGTGCCGTAATGCACCAGCAGTTCACCCGGGCCCAGCGAGTTGGGCACGCCGACGGTCGAACTGACCACCGAAGACACCGAGGCCAGCTTCTGGATCACCTTGTGGTGGGCCAGCGCGGAGAAGCCCAGGCCGCCGTATTCCTTCGGAATGATCATGCCGAAGAACTTGTTCTTCTTGATGAAGGCCCACAGTTCCGGTGGCAGGTCGGCATGGACGTGGGTGATTTCCCAGTCGTTGACCATCGTGCACAGCTGTTCGACCGGGCCATCGAGGAAGGCCTGTTCTTCAGCGGTCAGCTGCGGCTTGGGGTAGTTCAGCAGGATGTTCCAGTCCGGGTCACCGGTGAACAGTTCGCCTTCGAAGCCGACCGAGCCGGTTTCCAGGGCGATGCGCTCGGTCTGCGACAGCGGCGGCAGCACCTTGCGGAACACCTTCATCATCGGGCCGGTCAGCAGCGGCTTGCGGATGAACGGCAGCAGCAGCGGCACGACGATCACGGCCAGTATCGCGGCAGCGACGATCGTGGCGGTCTGGTTGACGTAGGGGATGAACCAGCAGGCCACGAGCAGGGCCACGCTGATCAGCGTCCAGGTCAGCAGGCGCATGCGGTGGTAGGCGACGAACGCGCCTGCCAGCAGCAGGGCGAGGAAGGGAATGACGAGGCTCATGAGCGTGCTCCGGTGACGTGCTCGTTTATGGCGGACGAAGCTGCAGCATCCGCTGCGGGCAACACGTCCAGATAGTCCAACACAGTAGCGGTAAAGGCGTCGTTGTCATCACCGGCGACCATGTGCGTGGCCTGCGGCAACTGTACGTGGCGTGCGTGTGGCGCCAATGCCAGGAATTCGGCCACCGTCTGCGGGGTGACCAGGTCGCTGCGGCCACCGCTGACCAGCAGCAGGGGGCACTTCACCTGGCGCGCGGCTTCGGCCAGTGCGTCCTGGTGCTGCTCGCTGTCACGTGCCAGTTCGGCCACCAGGCGCGGGTCCCAGTGCCAGCGCCAGCGACCGTGGCCATCTTCGCGCAGCAGCGCGCGCAGTGAGTCTTCGGACTTGCGCGGGCGATGCGGCACATAGGCCGAGATCACATCGGCAGCCTGCGACAGCGAGGCGAATCCTTCCGGATGCGCGGTCATGAAGGCGAGGATGCGCTCGACGCCAGCGGTATCCCAGCGCGGGGTGATATCCACCAGCACCATGGCCGAGAACAGGCCTGGCCAGCGTGATTCGGCCAGCAGGCCGAACAGGCCGCCCATCGAGGCAGCCACCAGCACCGGCGGTCGCGGTTGTTCGCCGGCCAGCACGATCAGGTCATCGGCGAACTGCTCGCCGTGGTACGCCAGGTCGGCCGCATTCCAGTCGGAATCGCCGTGACCCCGGGCGTCGTAAGCCAGGGTCTGCAGGCCGGCTGCCGACAACGCCTTGGCCGTCGTCGTCCAGGCATGGCGGGTCTGGCCAAATCCATGCGCGAACAGTACGCGCCCGCGACGGCCCGAGGTACTGGCGGTTGCCGTCAGCGAGGCACCGTGGGCGGCCTCCAGGCGCAGGTCATGGAATGCAGCGGGAGTAGGGGACATAACCATACCCGCTAGTATGGATGGGTTCGGCGGGATGTCAATACTGCACGGTATGGTGCGCTGCGGGAATGCCTCTCGGCCCGGCTGCCGACGGTTTCGGCCGCAACCGCGTACTGCAACGAACCCCGGCGTATGGTTAAATCAGCACATGAATCAACCTGACGCTTCCGCCGGCGAACCGCGTGCCGGCCGCAACAGCCGCCTGAGTGCCGAAGACTGGGCCCAGGCGGCCCTCGATCTGATTGCCGAGCAAGGTGTGAGCGCCGTCGCGGTGGAGCCGCTGGCGCGCCGCCTTGGCGTGACCAAGGGCAGCTTCTACTGGCACTTCCCCTCGCGTGATGCGCTGCTGCAGGCCGCACTGGAACGCTGGGAACTGTTCGAGCAGGAACAGGTGTTCGGCAGCCTGGAAGACGTGCCGGATCCGCGCGTGCGCCTGCGCCAGCTGTTCCAGATGGTGGCGCACGAAGTGCAGCCGCACATCATCTACAGCGAGCTGCTGAAAGCGTTGGACCATCCGATGGTGCGGCCGGTGATCGACCGAGTGTCTCAGCGACGGCTCGATTACCTGATCGCCTCGTTCCGCCAGGCGGGCCTGAGCTCGACCGATGCACGCCATCGCGCACGCCTGGCCTACGCCGCCTATGTCGGCTTCCTGCAGTTGTCGCTGCAGCTGCAGCAGCCCAAGCAGGCGCGCGAGGATTTCGAAGCGTATGTCGAGCATCTGATCGACACGCTGATTCCGAACGGCTGAGGCATTCTTCATCGCTGGATGCAGAAAGGCCGCGGCAGTGCCGCGGCCTTTTTTCGTTGGTGTTGACGCCAGCAGCGAACGTACAAAAAACAACGGCCCCTTTCGGGGCCGTTGCTGCATCAGCTGATCAGTGGAGCGATCAGAACTTCTGCTTGTACTGCATGTACATGTAGCGGCCCGGCAGGTCGTACTGCGGGTCGAACATGTTGTACGAGGTCGAGTACGAGACCGGCGGCTGCTTGTCCCATGCGTTGTTCAGACCCAGCATGATCGTGCCCTTCCACGGGGTGTTGTAGCGCACCTGGATGTCGTGGTAAGTGGTCGAGCCCATGTGGTTCTTGCGGCCATCCGGATCGGAGCAGTAGCTGCGCAGTGCGCCGCCCAGCAGGCAGTCTTCGGTCATGCCGGACTTGTAACGCAGGCCGTAATTGACGCCGAAGTCGCCGAAGGACCAGTCGACGTACAGGTTGGAGCGGATGCGCCAGTACGGATCCTGGTCGAGATAGCGACCCTGGCGGCCTTCCACCTCGGAATCTTCGGTGGCCTTGGTTTCCCACTTGGAAAGGTAGGTGCTGTCCCAGCTGACGGTGAACTGGCCGAACGAGGTTTCCGGCAGGCGGTACAGCACGCCCAGATCCCAGCCTTCCACCTTGTACGACGCCAGATTCTGCAGCGGCATGTCGACGTTGGTGATGGTGTAGCGTTCTTCGATGGTGCCGTAGGCTGGATCACGGGTGATCAGACCGCAGTACGCGGCCTGTTCTGCCGGGGAACCGCCGTAGCAGTAGTTCATGATGTCCTGGATCGCCGGACGGGTGATGGCGTCTTCGATCTTGATCTGCCACCAGTCCAGGGTCACGTTCAGGCCGCTGACAAAGCTCGGGCTCCACACCAGGCCCAGCGTTTTGCTGGTCGAGGTTTCCGGCTTCAGGTTCGGGTTCGACTTCCAGGTGAACGGCTCGGCAGTCTGGGCCGCGCCCGACTGCGGAACGCCGTCGTCGTCCTTGGTGTTGGGCTGGACGAAGCCAGCCGGAACGCCCTGGGCGATACACTGGGCCAGCACCGCACCGGTCGGGCCGTTGGCAGCCGCGCACGGATCGGCGTAGGTTTCGAACGAGTCGCCGTCACCGCCATACAGGTTGCTGATGCTCGGCGCGCGGAAGCCTTCCGAGTAGTTGCCGCGGATCATCAGGTCGTCGATCGGCTTCCAGCGGAAACCGAACTTGTTGTTGGTGGTATTGCCGAAGTTGCTGTACTTCGAGTAGCGGGTCGCCGCGCTGAAGTCGAGCAGCTTGGCGCCCGGCAGGTCGGCCAGCACCGGGATCGACAGTTCCAGGAAGACTTCATCCAGGTCGTAGCCGCCCTTGGTCGGCTTTGCGCCGTTGCCGGTGCTCAGGCCTGCAGCGATGAAGGCATCCGGATCGAACTGACCGGTCTCCTTGCGGTACTCGTAACCGGCAGCGAAGGCCAGAGCGCCGGCCGGCAGCTGCACGATTTCACCGGAGATGTTGGCGTAGTAGCCCTTGGACACCAGGCTGGCCGAATCGTGTGCGGTGAACGAAGTGTAGTCGAGCGCGGCCTGGCTGATCGAGCCTTCCGGGCCCAGAGCGTTGACCGGCACGCACTCCGGAATGATGTCGCCGCCCGGGGCGGTGACGCAGACCGGCACGCCGCCACGCATTTCGGACGGGCCGTAAGCGTTGCGCAGGTTGGCCAGATTGAACAGGCCGTAGGTCAGGTCGTTCTGGTCGGTCTTGTCGTAGCGGTAGCCGACATCCCAGTCGAAGTTACGGTCCGCGAACTCGAAGAAGCCTTCGAAGCCACCGTAGAAGTGCCAGTTCTTGACGTTCTGGTTGAACGAACGGCCGCCGCTTTCATTGAAACGACGGTTGACGCCGGTCAGGTCTTCACCCGTCGGGTTGTACATGCTGTTGGCGCTGAGGCGCATGCTGGTGACCGGCATGGCCGCCAGCAGCTGTTCGGACTTGCGCTCGTTGTACATCGCCTCGGTACGGAAGGTGATGTTGTCGGTAACGTTGTACGAACCAGAAGCGAACAGCGACGTACGTTCCTGCGGGGTCAACAGGTAGTTGTCCGGGGCGGTGTTGTAGCCGTGGACGTTGGCGTTGAACGGCGTCTCCACGCCGTTGATCAGCACATAGCGCTCGTCGTTGCGGATGTAGGAGCCCGGCATGCCGGTGCTGCTCTGGCCGTCGAAGAACGGCGGGCCACCGGCGGAGATCTTGCGATCGCCGGCCATGACCTTGCCTTCCTTGACGTAGGAGACACCCAGCATCAGCGATGCGCGATCGGTGGTGGTGCCGATGGTGAAATCGGCCGCTTCACGCTCGCCGTCACCGTCGCTGTACTGGCCCTTGTAGAAGTTCGCTTCGGCGCCGTCGAAGTTCTGCTTGGTGATGATGTTCACCACGCCGGCGATGGCATCCGAACCATAGATGGTCGAAGCGCCGTCCTTCAGGATGTCGATGCGCTCGATCATCGCGGTCGGGATGGTGTTCAGGTCGACGCTGCCGTCCAGGCCGGTGGTCCAGCGACGGCCATTGACCAGCACCAGGGTACGGTCCGAGCCGAGGTTGCGCAGGCTGATACCGGCCGAGCCGTCACCGCCGTTGTTGAAGGTGCGGTTCAGGGCGGCACCGTTGGCGGCAACGCGCTGCAGGATGTCGGCGACCGAGGTCACACCCTGCTTTTCGATGTCGGCGCGGGTCAGGCTCAGGACCGGCTGCGAGGTTTCGATGTCGGTGCTCTTGATGCGCGAACCGGTCACCGAGATGCGATCCAGGTTGGTCGCTTCCTGCGCCTGGGCCGTTACGGACGTCGCCGCACCGGCGATCAGCGCGACGACGACAGCGTCACGCAGCTTGTTGGACTGGAAATTCATTGGCTCTCTCTCTCCAAGAAATCTTGGCTGGGGTAGTGCCTGCGCGGCGGAGCCAAAAAAGAAGGCTCCAAAATCGCGAGGCTGAATCGATAGTAACGGCCCCCAGCCAAAAATTAAAGCTGCGTTAATTCACGCTGTGGTTACACATGAATGCGCTTTGATTTCTTTTATTTCAATGAGTTATCTGAATGTAGAAAGGGGCGCAACCGCGCCTGCCTGCCCTCAACGCACAAAAAAGTTTCAGTTGATGCATGTCGTGATGTATCCGTTTGTAACGGATAGGTGCTTTTCGCACTTGACAGATGTGTCCAGAAACAATTCGGGCGCCCCTGGGCGCCCGATGTTCAACACAGCTTGTTCGCAGTCGATGAGCGACTACAGATCCTGCTCGTAGCGCACGTACGGCACGGTGCCGTCATCGTTGCTTTCGTTGCGCGGGGAGAACGGGTTCTTGCCGCGGCTGATGACGTTTTCCGCGCCGACGGTGAGCTGGCCGGACCACGGGGTGCGCCAGGTCAGGCCGATGCCCAGGCCTTCCCACTTGCCGGGCTTGCCGGGAACGTCAACCACGCGGCCGATGATGCTGCCGCTGAAATTGCCGTAGCCGGCGCCCAGGCTCAGGCTCTTGCTGTCCCAGCGGTCAACGATGGCCGGTGAGGCGTCAGCCAAGGGTACCAAGCGTGCCTTGGCATAGGTGCCGGCGATGGAGACAAAGCCTTCGCGACCGATGTTTTTCTGCGCGAACACGGTCAGGTCATTCTGTTCGGCGCGCAGCGATGGGGTCTTGCTGGGCGTGGCCAGCCAGGCGGGCAGGGTCTCGCGGCCGGTGCCGGCAGTGATTCCCAGGCGGCCGGTGCCACGGTTGAGCGCGGCGGTGCCGGTCAGACGCCGGTTGGAGCCGATGGCATCGTCGTCGTCGCCCAGGCTGGCCAGCATGCAATGGCTGGCCAGTCCGCTGATGCTGGAGCCGCTGCTGCTGTTGCACAGCAGGCCGAGCGAGTCGCCCGAAGACAGGCCGAACGCAGCATCGAGCGAATTGCGGCCGAAATGCCAGCGTGCGCCCACGGCCTGCTCGCCGGTCGGTTCCAGGTACAGCAGGGCCTCGACCTTGCCACTGCCCTTGTTCCAGACCGGAATGACGGTGCGGGTGTCCTTGCTCTGCGCGTGCACGCCCGTGATCGCGCCAAGGGCGATCAGAAGGGCCAGCGGTAGACGCAGGAAGGTACGCATCGGACCAGTTCAGACAGGGACGGGCAGTGAAAGTTCCCGCTGGGGCGGGAACTCGATCCTAGGGTGTTTATGAATTCTTAACAAGCCTTGTTCCTCCCCAGATACAAGACTCATTGGGTATTACTGAAGTCGTTCAGGTGCCGGTACAGCCCCCTGGGCACCGTGGAACAGTATGCCGAACTCCGTCAACGGAAAGTGATACTCCTGTCCGCAGAATTCGCAACGTACGTCTACGGCGCCGGTGTCTTCGGCAGCCGCACGGGCCTCTTCCTCGCCCAGCGAGAACAGCATCGAGGCGACCCGTTCACGCGAGCAGGAGCAGGCGAAGGACAGGGCCTTGTCACCCACCAGCTCCGCCTTCTCCTCGTGGAACAAGCGGTGCAGCAGTTCCTCGGCCGGGGTGGCCAGCAGCTCCGCCTTGCCCAGGGTGTCGAACAGCGCGCTGGCGCGGGCCCAGCCATCGTCGTCGCCTTCGTCGCCCGGCAGCTTCTGCAGCAGCAGGCCGGCAGCACCGTCGCGGCCGGCGGCCAGCAGCAGTCGCGTCGGCAGCTGCTCGGACTGGCGGAAGTAGTCTTCGAATGCTTCATCCAGTTCCGGCGCGGTCAGTGCGACCAGGCTCTGGTAGCGCTGCGGTTCGCGCGGGTCCAGGCCGGGATTCTCGATGGTGATGGCCAGCAGGGCGTCCCGGCCCAGGTCGGTCAGGTCACGGGGGGCGTCACCGCCCTCGGCAATCTGGACGATGCCGCGCAGGGTGCCGGCGGCGGTGCATTCGGCGAACAGGGTACGCAGAGCGGTATTGCTGCGCAGCTGGATCGACAGGCGGCCGTCCACCTTGGTGTGGCCGGTGAACAGGGCCGATGCCACGCAGGCTTCGCCGAGCAGTTCGGTGGCGCTGTCCGGATACTCGCCGTGGGACTGGATGTCCTGCCAGGTGGCCTGCAGGCGCACGTGGACGCCACGGACACCGGCGTCGGGGAGCAGGAAACGGATAAGGGAATCGGATTGGGCGGTCATCGGCTCACATCGCGCGGAAACGGGGATGGTTGCCGGATAATGCGCCGACAACCAGGCATAAGAAGGATGCACCAGTAATGGGGGCAGGGGGAGAGCAGGACAAGGTAGTGGCCGCCGCCGACGCGGCACCGCGCAGGCGCTGGCGCTGGAAGCGGCTGCTGTGGCTGCCGGTGCTGTTCGTGGCCTTCAGCTGCCTGCAGGTGCTGGTGCTGCGTTTCATCGATCCGCCGCTGTCCATGGTGATGGTCTGGCGTTTCGGTGAGGCACTGGGGGAAGGCGACTGGTCCTACCGGCTGCACTACCAGTGGCGGGACCTTGACCAGATGGCGCCGAGCCTGCCGATTTCGCTGGTGGCCGCAGAAGACCAGCGCTTCCCCGACCACAGCGGGTTCGACCTGCAGGCCATTGAAAAGGCGCGCGACCACAACGCGCGGGGCGGGCGCCTGCGCGGGGCCAGCACGATCAGCCAGCAGGTGGCCAAGAACCTGTTCCTGTGGCAGGGCCGCAGCTGGATCCGCAAGGGCCTGGAGGTCTGGTACACGGTGCTGATCGAAGCCTTCTGGCCGAAGCAGCGGATCCTGGAGATGTACGCCAACATCGCCGAGTTCGGCGACGGTGTGTATGGCGCCCAGGCAGCGGCGCAGACATTCTGGGGCAAGGACGCCGCGCGGCTGAGCCCTGCCGAGAGCGCGCGTCTGGCGGCAGTGCTGCCGGCGCCGCGCCGCTACAACGCGGCCAAGCCAGGCCCCTACGTTCAGCGTCGTGCGGCGTGGATCCAGCGGCAGGCACGGCAGCTGGGTGGAGCGGGGTACCTGGCGGAGGACTGAGCGGCCACGACACCAGGTGTCCGTGGTGCCTTCCGATGCGGGAAGCGGGTATTTCGAACGCTGGACTGACGGGCTGCATCCCCGTCAACGACGTACAATCCGGCGATGACTCGTGAGCGTCTTACCTTCGTCATCGCCGCACACAACGAAGAGCTGGTGCTGCCCCAGCTGCATCCGCGATTGTGCGCGGTACTGGACGGCCTGGCCGGAATCGATGGTCACATCCTGTACGTGGATGACGGCAGCAGTGACACGACCTGGTCGTTGATCGCCTCGCTGGCCCAGGCCGACCCGCGGGTATCGGCGCTGAAGCTGTCGCGCAACTTCGGCAAGGAGGCGGCGCTGACCGCCGGCCTGGACCATGTGCGCGAAGGCGCGGCGATGATCCTCGACGCTGATGGCCAGGACCCGCCGGAACTGGTGCCGCACTTTGTCGAACGTTGGCGGCAGGGCTACGACAACGTCTACGGCACGCGCCTGGTACGTGACGGTGAGAGCTGGAGCAAGCGCGCTGCCGCATCGGTGTTCTACCGGGTGATTGGTCGCCTCTCGCGGACGCCCATTCCGGCCGATACCGGCGATTTCCGCTTGTTATCGCCGCGCGCGCTGAGCGCATTGCGCGAGATGCGCGAACGGCACCGGTTCATGAAGGGGCTCTTCAGCTGGGTCGGTTTCCGCCGCGTGGCGGTGCCGTATCACCGGCATGCCCGTTTGGCCGGCAGCAGCAAGTTCAGCCTGTGGCGGCTGTGGAACTTCGCACTGGAAGGGATCACCGGCTTCTCGACGGTCCCGCTGCGGGCGGCCACCTACATGGGGCTGGCCACCGCAGGCGTGGCCTTCGTGTTTGCCATCTGGGTGATTGCGAAGGCGGCGTTGTACGGCGACCGGGTGGCCGGGTGGCCGACCATGATGGCGGTGATCCTGTTCCTCGGGGGCGTGCAGTTGATCGCGCTGGGGCTTATCGGCGAGTACCTGGGACGCCTGTACGAGGAGTCCAAGCAACGGCCGTTGTACCTGGTTGACGCATGGTTGGCCCCTTCCGTGGCAGACTCGGAGCTGCAACCCACCCTGGGAGGGCAGGCAGATGACGTCGGTACGGCAACTGTTGGACGGCAAGTCCCCTGAAGTGCACGCGGTCGCGCCAGGCGCGGCGGTGATCGATGCGATCCGGTTGATGGCGCAGAAGGGCATCGGCGCGGTGCTGGTGATGGATGGCCCGCGACTGGTCGGGATCCTCTCCGAGCGTGATTACGCACGCAAGATCGTGCTCCACGATCGTTCGTCGCGTGACACCGCAGTGTCGGAAATCATGACCGCGAAAGTAGTGACGGTGAGTCCCGGTGAGCAGGTGGAACACTGCCTGCAGCTGGTGACCGATTACCGCATCCGCCATCTGCCGGTGGTCGAGGGCGGGCAGGTACTGGGGGTGATTTCCATCGGTGACCTGGTGAAGTCGGTGATCGATGCGCAGCGGCGCGAGCTGGATCAGCTGCAGCAGTACATCGTGGCGGGGTGAGTTCTGTCGCTGGCGGGCCTGCGGCCCGCCGGCCCGCTTTTTCAAACAACTGCCCAAGCCAAAGCCAAGACAGCGCCTGCCTGATGTGCGGGTAGGCGGAGGGCATGACCCTGCAGGACACGCCGTAAACCCGTCCATGGGGGCTCGATGGCGCCATCCATGGCGCCAACGGTCCTGCACGGCCATGCCCTCCGCCTCAGGACACGTTCCTGCGAGCGCGGCGGCCTTCACCCTGACTGTCTGCCGTTGGTAGATGCCAACCTTGGTTGGCACTGCTTTTGATTCTGCTCTGTACGTCTTCTTTTGGCTTTGAATTTCTGCTCTCGTTCCGCGCGCGCAGGAAACTTTCGGGAGGGTGACGGGTGGCCCAGGCAGGACCGTTGGCGCCATGGATGGCGCCATCGAGCCCCCATGGGTGAGGGCGCTTTGCTTGCGAAGCACTGCTTCGCAAGCGCCCGAACGCACAGCCGCCAGCGGCTGGGCCGGCCCCCGGAGGGGGGTTCACGGCGTGTCCTGCCAACCCACACCGCCCCGCCCAACCCACAGAAACCCAGCCGCTTTGGCTTTTGCTTTTGCTTTGGCTTCTGCCCGCCGCAGGCGGACCACCGCGCGTCAGCGCGGCACCTCCACATCCAACCCGATCGGGCAGCTCACGCCGGTACCGCCAATGCCGCAGTAGCCGTTCGGGTTCTTGGCCAGGTACTGCTGGTGATAGTCCTCGGCGTAGTAGTACGTCGGTGCCGGATACACGATCTCGGTGGTGATCGGGCCATAGCCCGCTGCAGCCAGCTGCGCCCGGTAGGCCTCGCCACTGGCCAGCGCCGCGGCGTACTGGGCCTCGTCGGTGGCGTGGATCGCCGAACGGTACTGGGTGCCGGTGTCGTTGCCCTGGCGCATGCCCTGGGTCGGGTCGTGGCTTTCCCAGAACAGCTGCAGCAGCCGCTCCAGGCTGACAACCGCCGGGTCGAACACCACCTGCACCACCTCGGTGTGGCCGGTCAGGCCCGAGCAGACCTCTTCATAGGTGGGGTTCGGGGTGATTCCACCGGCATAGCCCACCGAGGTGCTGTACACGCCCGGCTCGTTCCAGAATTTGCGCTCGGCGCCCCAGAAGCAGCCCAGCGCGAAGCGGATCTGCTGCAGGCCGGCGAAACGGTCCTTCAGCGGATGGCTGTTCACGAAGTGCTGGTTGCTGTGCAGCGGCAGCGGCTGGTCGCGGCCCGGCAAAGCCTCTTCCGGGCGCGGCAGGCGCTGCTTGAAGGCCCCGATGCCGAGGATGCCCTGTCCGATTCCCAACATGATGCGCTCCTACGCCGGAAGCCCGGCAATGTCGTCGGCATCTGAAATGGGGGCGTCTGCGGCGTGGCCCAAGTCCAGCGCCGCCACGATCTCTTCGGCCTGTGGCCGCGCGGCGTCGGGGATACCGACCCGCAGCACGCCGAACAGCGGCAGCTCACCCATGCCGCCCAGCAGCGACTCGCCGAACACGAACGCCGGGATGCCGGCGTCTTCCAGCGCGTGCTTGACCAGGTGGGCGTCGAACAGATTGTCGGCCTTGTACACGATGTGCATGCGGCGGCTCCGTGGGACAGGATTCCAGCATACGCCCGGGGGCTGAATGGTGCCGCTGCGCTCGCCGGGCAGCCCTTCCCGGTAAGCGTTAGACTGGCAATCTTTCTGCCTTTCTTTCGCCGACTCATGTCAGAGCACACCCCCGCCAGCCCCGAGACCCCCGCCGACAGCCACGAGAAGCGCGATTTCATCCGCCAGATCGTGCGCGAGGACCTGGCCAGCGGTAAGCACCAGGCGATCAAGACCCGCTTCCCGCCCGAGCCGAACGGCTACCTGCACATCGGTCACGCCAAGTCGATCTGCCTGAACTTCGGCGTCGCCGGCGAGTTCGGCGGCGTCTGCAACCTGCGTTTCGACGACACCAACCCGGCCAAGGAAGACCCGGAGTACGTGGCCGCGATCCAGGACGACGTGCGCTGGCTGGGCTTTGAGTGGAACGAGCTGCGCCATGCGTCGGATTACTTCGACGCCTACTACCTGGCCGCCGAGAAGCTGATCGCCGACGGCAAGGCCTACGTCTGTGACCTGTCGGCCGAGGAAGTGCGCGCCTACCGCGGCACCCTGACCGAACCGGGCCGGCCCTCGCCGTGGCGCGACCGCAGCGTCGAGGAAAACCTGGACCTGTTCCGCCGCATGCGCGCCGGTGAATTCCCCGATGGCGCGCGCACCGTGCGCGCCAAGATCGACATGGCCAGCGGCAACATCAACCTGCGTGATCCGGCCCTGTACCGCATCAAGCACGTCGAACACCAGAACACCGGCAACGCCTGGCCGATCTACCCGATGTACGACTTCGCCCATGCACTGGGCGATTCGATCGAAGGCATCACCCACTCGCTGTGCACGCTGGAGTTCGAAGACCACCGCCCGCTGTACGACTGGTGCGTGGACAACGTCGACTTCGCCCACGATGACGCGCTGACCCAGCCGCTGGTCGACGCCGGCCTGCCGCGCGAAGCGGCCAAGCCGCGCCAGATCGAGTTCTCGCGCTTGAACATCAACTACACGGTGATGAGCAAGCGCAAGCTGATGGCGCTGGTCACCGAACAGCTGGTGGACGGCTGGGAAGACCCGCGCATGCCGACCCTGCAGGGCCTGCGTCGCCGTGGCTACACGCCGGCGGCGATGCGCCTGTTCGCCGAGCGCGTGGGCATCAGCAAGCAGAATTCGCTGATCGATTTCAGCGTGCTGGAAGGCGCGTTGCGCGAAGACCTGGACAGCGCCGCGCCGCGCCGCATGGCCGTGGTCGACCCGGTCAAGCTGGTGCTGACCAACCTGGCCGACGGCCACGAAGAGCAGCTGACCTTCAGCAACCACCCGAAGGACGAAAGCTTCGGTACCCGCGAAGTGCCGTTCGCACGTGAAGTGTGGATCGACCGCGAGGACTTTGCCGAAGTGCCGCCGAAGGGCTGGAAGCGCCTGGTTCCCGGTGGCGAAGTGCGCCTGCGCGGCGCCGGCATCATCCGCTGCGATGAAGTGATCAAGGATGCCGACGGCACCATCACCGAACTGCGCGGCTGGCTGGATCCGGAGTCGCGCCCGGGCATGGAAGGCGCCAACCGCAAGGTCAAGGGCACCATCCACTGGGTCAGCGCGGTGCACGGCGTGCCGGCCGAGATCCGCCTGTATGACCGCCTGTTCTCGGTGCCGAACCCGGACGATGAATCGGAAGGCAAGACCTACCGCGATTACCTCAATCCGGAATCACGTCGCACCGTCATCGGCTATGTCGAGCCGGCGGCTGCCACCGCGGCGCCGGAACAGTCGTTCCAGTTCGAGCGCACCGGCTACTTCGTTGCCGACCGCCGCGACCACACCGCAGCCAAGCCGGTGTTCAACCGCAGCGTGACCCTGCGCGACACCTGGTCGGCCTGAGCACCTGCGCGGGCGCCGCACAGGCGCCCGCGTCATCCCGGCGAGTGCCCCATCCCGTGAAGCCGCAGCGCCGACCAGCGGACGCGGCCCGGCCGTGCTGCGCACGTGGCACGCACTGCCGCTGTGCAGCGGATACCGCCATCATCGTCCGTTCTTTCCTACCCATCAGGCCCTGCCATGTCCGCTGCCCCGAGTGCACTTCTGCCGCTGCTGCAACAGGTCCTGCTGGGCCGTGACATCGCCTGCACCGTCGAGGGCGACGGACTGCTGCTCGACAGTGGCCTGCACCTGACACCGCACGGTGTCGCCAGCAACGAGCGGGACAACGGCGGTTGGCAGACCTCCACCGTCATCGAGACCCGTCACGCGGGCTTGTTCGCCGATGGCCTGTTCGAATACCAGCACGCCAATGGCGCGACCGAACAGGAATCCCTGCTGTCCGGCTTCGAGACCTGGGTGCGGGTGGATCTGGCGACCCTGCAGGCCGCCATCGGCGCTGAAGACGCACCGGATCTGCCGATGATGGGACTGACCTACCCGACCAACGAAGACGGCCGGGAACACGAGCGCACCGTGGTGCTGGGACCGCTGGCCCATTACCGCGCCCGCGAACTGGACGACGCTGCTGCGTGCAGCGAAGACGACCACGGTTCCTGCCCCTGCTGCCTGTTCACCAGGAGCATCGACGCCTTCGACGATCTGCTGAAGGCTCATCACTTCCTGGCCATCCGCCTGTTCGCTTCGCGCGACGAGCAGGGCCAGTGCGAAGCCGACTGCCGGGTCAACGGCCATGACTTCGCCCCTGCCCTGCCGCTGCTGCGCGCCTATGCTGCGCGCTGGCCGCAGGCGGGGCTGGAATTCCGCAAGCAGTACGTGGTGATCCGCACCGGCTCACCCTCAGCGGCCTGAATCCAGCGCGCACGCCCGGTACATGCCACTGCCGCTACACTGCGCGCCGACATCTGTTGCACCTGTTCCTTTCACTCCCAACGAGGCACCCCCGCGATGCTGTACGCGCAAGTCCACCTGACCCTTCCCGCCTGGATCCACGACCAGATCGACCTGGATCGTCGATATCCGGGCGACGAGGCCAAGGTCGCGCTGGCGATCGAGCTGTCGCGGCTGAACGTCGACCACGCCAGTGGCGGCCCGTTCGGCGCCGTGGTGTTCGGGCCGGATGACAAGGTGATCGCTGCCGGCGTGAACCGGGTGATGCCGCATTCGACCTCGCTGGCGCACGCCGAGAACATGGCCTACATGCTGGCCCAGCAGCGCCTGCAGACCCCGCGCCTGAACGCGGTACTGTCGCCGATCACCCTGGCCACCAGCTCGCAGCCGTGCTGCCAGTGCTACGGCGCCACCGTGTGGGCCGGCATCGACCGCCTGCTGATCGGCGCCAGTTCGGCCGACGTGGAAGAACTGACCCCGTTCGATGAAGGCCCGCTGCCGGCCGACTGGGTGGGCGAGCTCAACAAGCGCGGCATCGACGTGGTGCAGGGCCTGAACCGCGATGCGGCGCGCAGCGTGCTGCGTACCTATGGGGAAAGCGATGGCGCCCGTTACTGAGGCCGGCATCGGCCTGCTGTGCCTGTGCCGGCAGGGCTTCGAGCCCGAACTGGCCGGCGAACTGCAGTTCCGCGCAGGCGCCGCCGGTTTTGCCGGTTACGCCCGTACCCAGCGCAACGACGGCTACGTGCTCTTCATGTGCGATGAAGCCGCAGCGCTTGCACCGCGACTGCCGTGGCGCGAGCTGATCTTCGCCCGCCAGAAGCTGGTGGTGCTGGCCGAGCTGCCGCAGCTGGACCCGGCCGACCGCATCACGCCGATGCTGGACGTGCTGGCCGATGCGCCGCGCTTCGGTGATCTGTGGGTGGAGCATCCCGATTCGGACGCCGGCAAACCGCTGTCCGGGCTCGCGCGTGCCTTCGGCAATGCCCTGCGCCCGGCGCTGCGCAAGGCCGGCAAACTCAGCGACAAACCCAACGCACGCCTGCCGCGCCTGCACGTGGTGTTTGTCGATGGCACGCATGCCTTCATCTGCGTGGCCAACCCGGACGACAGCGCACCTTGGGCGTTGGGCATTCCGCGCCTGAAGCTGTTGCCCGACGCGCCTTCGCGTTCGGCATTGAAGCTGGATGAGGCGCTGCTGACCCTGCTCGCCCCGGAAGAACGCGAAGCGCTGGTGCGTCCGGGCATGCGTGCGGCCGACCTGGGCGCGGCGCCCGGCGGCTGGACCTGGGTGCTGACCCGCCAGCACGTGCATGTGCTGAGCATCGACAACGGCCCGCTGCGCCAGCATGTACTGGACACCGGCCTGGTCGAACACCTGCGCGCCGATGGTTTCCATTGGCACCCGGAGCAGCCGCTGGACTGGATGGTCTGCGACATGGTCGAGCAACCGCGTCGCGTCGCCGAACGCATGGCCACCTGGTTCCGCGAGGGCTGGTGCAGGCACGCGATCTTCAACCTGAAGCTGCCGATGAAGAAGCGCTGGGACGAAACCCGCCTGTGCCTGGACCTGTTCCAGGAGCAGGCCGGCAAGCCGCTGGTGGTACGTGCCAAGCAGCTGTACCACGACCGTGAGGAAATCACGGTGCTGGCGTCGCCGCTGCGCTGATGAACATCCCGCGCATTTCCCTGCTGCTGTGTACCGCGGTGCTGGCATTGCCGGCACTGGCACAACCGGCGCGCCCGCAGCCGGCACAGAGCGCCCCGCTGCGCGATGACAGTGGCGTGGTCCGCCAGCAGTCGCTGTCGGCCGGCCGCGTGACCGGCAGCGTCGACATCGTGGTGCCGCTGGGCGAAACCCCGGTAACGGTGCGTTCGCTGGCGCCGGCCAGCGTGGTCGGCCAGTACCGCATCCATTTCGCCGAGCTGGACGTGAACGCTGATGGTTTCATCAGCCGTGACGAAGCACTGGCCAATCCGGCGCTTTCCGATGAGTTCAACGCATTGGACAGCAAGCGTCGCGGCAAGCTGGACCGCGCTGACCTTGCCGGTTGGCTGATCGATTGACCCGATTCCGGTAGCGCCGGGCCACGCCCGGCGGGATCGGTGAACCGCGCTGCGCGCTCGCCGGGCAGGGCCCGGCGCTACCGGCGGATGATCCGGGGCTCGCGCGCCAACCAAGGTTGGCGTCTACAGAAGCGATTCGCTGCAGACCGGCATGGCCCGCTTTTGGTAGGTGCCAACCTTGGTTGGCACAAGGCCGGAAGGCCCTCACTCCAGCTGGGGCGAGGATGCCCGATCGGCGCGCCAACCAAGGTTGGCATGTACCAGGGCCTCGCCGTCACACCCCTGCGGCGCGCTTCCAGAAGGCCTGCACCAGCGGCGGCCACTTGCCTACGCAGCCCAGCGCGCGGCCACGCGCCAGGGTCAGGTGCATCTCGTCGTTGGAAAACAGCCGGTTGATCGCGTCGAAGCTGTAGGCGGCGATCTGGTTGTCGCTGCGACGCTCACGCGCCCAGCGCTGCACGCGCTGCGGCGACAACCGGGGTTGTCCACGCCGTTCGGCCGACGGCGCCAGCCAGTGCTGCAGGGCGGCGACATCGCGCAGGCCAAGATTGACGCCCTGCCCGGCCAGCGGATGCACCACGTGGGCGGCATCGCCCAGCGCCAGCACGCGACCGGCCACGTAGTGGCGGGCCAGCTGCCGGCGCAGCGGGAAGGCCGCGCGCGGCGAGGCCAGCCGCAGTTCACCCAGGCGCGCGGCGAAAGCGCGGGTCAGTTCACGATTGAATGCGTCTTCGTCCAGGGCCAGTACGCGTGCGGCCTCGTCGTCGGGCAATGTCCAGACGATGGAACTGCGGCGCTCGGCCACCGGCAACAGCGCCAGCGGACCGGTCGGCAGGAAGCGCTGCCAGGCCGTGGCCTGGTTGGGCAGCTCGCTGTCCACATAGGCGACTACACCGCGCTGCTGGTAGTCGTGGCGTTCAACGTCGATCCCGGCCAGTCCGCGCAGGGTCGATTCAGCACCGTCGGCAGCCACCGCCAGCGCGGCTTCGACGCGACGACCATCATCCAGGCGCAGGCGCACAGCGTGCTCGTCCTGTTCAAGCGCTTCCACGCGCGCCGGGCAATGCAGCTCCACGCCAGCTGCCGGCAGCGCCGCCCACAGGCGATCCTGCAGCAAGCCGTTCTCGACGATGAAACCCAGCTCGCGACGGCCGAAGCGATCGGCGTCGAACAGCAGGTCGTCGCCACCGGCCGCGTCCCACACCTGCATGCGCCGGTATGGCCAGGCGCGTGCCTGGGCGATCGTCGGCCACACGCCGAGACGCTCAAGCAACTGCACGTTGTCGGCGGCGAAGGCGAACACCCGCAGATCGGGCTGTGCGGCCTGCCATGGTGCCGGTTCACGCCCTTCCACCAGCGTTGCGGCAAGGCCGGCATCGGCCAGCGCCAGCGCACAGGCGGCGCCGACCACACCGCCGCCCACAATGGCCACGTCCAGGCGTGCGCGCCGGTTCATGCGGCTTCTCCACGGCACAGGCGCGGCACATCGCCACGAAAGCCCATCGCACCACCAACCAGCATCGACTGCACCGAGGCGCGCTGTGCGGCCACCAGGCCCAGGCTGCGCAAGGGGCGCAGCAGCGGCGCCGGATTGCTGGTCAGCCGGGCAAGGCCGCCGGAGAACGCCACCGTCTGCCGTCGATCTTCTTCGCGGCGGTCCACGTAGGATCGCAGCAGTGCATCGCTGCCGGCATCACCCTCCACTTCCAGCAGCTCGGCCAACGTCAATGCGTCGCGCAGGCCGAGGTTGAAACCCTGCGCACCCAGCGGGTGGATCGTCTGCGCGGCATTGCCCAGCAGCACCGCGCGCTCCCCCACCAGCGCGCGCGCCAGTACCTGGATCAGCGGATAGGCACTGCGCGGGCCGGAGTCGAGCAGGCGGCCCGCCCGCCAGCCGATGGCCTGCTGCAGGCGCTGCAGCCAGGCAGCGTCGTCCAGCGCCATCACCGCCTCTGCCTGGTCACGGGCAACCCCGTGCACGGTGCCGAAATGGCGGTCGCCACGCGGCAGCAACGCCGTCGGGCCGGTATCGGTGAAACGCTCCCAGGCGGTGCCATCGGGCGCGCGCTGGCTGCGCACGCGGGCCACGAACAGCGTCTGCTGGAAGTCGTGGCGATCAACGTCGATGCCCAACGCATCGCGCACGCCGCTGCTGGTGCCGTCGGCACCGACCACCAGCCGCGCCAGCAGCACCCGCTCGCCACTGTCATCGGCCACCCGCACCTGGCGGTAGCCGTCAATCACCTCGCCCAGGCCAAGGAAACGCATCGGCCGGTAGCGGCGCAGCCGTGACAACTCCTGCAGCCGGCTTTCCAGCGCCTGGCCGAAATCACGCGCCACCACCACCTGGCCGAACCATGGCCGGTCGTACTCTGCGGCATCGAGCTGCACACGGCCGAAATCGCCGGCGCGGCTGACATGGATGCGGCGGATCGGGCCGGGGGCCATCGTCAGCTTCTGCATGACCCCCAGCGCGGTCAGCGCGTTGATCGTGGCGGCGGCAAAACTGAGGTTGCGCTGGTCGAACACCGCCGGCAGTTCCCCGGCCGGGCTGGCTTCGAGCAGGCCCACGTCGCGGCCCAGGCGGTCCAGGGCGATGGCCAGGCTGGCACCCACCAGACCGCCACCGACGATCAGCACGTCATGTCGTTCACTCATGGGCGCATGATACGCGCTCGCCGCGCCGGCATGCCCCACGCCGCCCCGCCTGCGCCAAGCGCCGCGCCGGGCTAGAATGAAACCTGAATCCGCTCCGGCCCACCGCCATGTCCGACTCCGCCCCCCGCGCCTTCGTCCTGTCAGTGCTCGTGCTGTTGCTGGCTGCGACCCGCGTCAATCACTTCGCGGCAATCCCTGACGCCTCTTGGGCGGTGTTCTTCATCGGCGGCTTCTATCTCGCCCGCTGGACCCGCTGGGCGTTCCCGCTGCTGATGGTGTTCGCGGTGCTGGTCGACTGGATCGTGATCCGCAGCAGCGGCCTCGACTTCTGGCAGCACTACTGCGTATCGCCGGGCTACTGGCTGCTGTTGCCGGCCTACTTCGCGATGTGGGCCGGTGGCATGTTGCTGGGCCGCAACTACCGCAGCGCGCAGTGGTCGGTGCTGGGCAAGGGTGCCTTGCTGCTGGTGGCGTCGGTGGCGCTGTGCCATCTGCTGGCGCAGGGCGGTTTCTACTGGACCAGCCAGAACGTGGCCGAGCCGACCGTGGCCGGATGGGCACAGAACTACGCCCAGTGGTTCGGCCCCTACCTGCGCACCACTGCGATCTACGTGGCCCTGGCCGCCGCACTGCAGCTGGCCGTGGAGCAGGTGCTCAAGCTCCTGCAGGCCCGCCGCGACATCCACCACTGAGCCACGCCATGGGTCATCGCCTCTCGCGCATCTACACCCGCACCGGCGACGACGGCAGCACCGGCCTGGGTGACGGCAGCCGGGTCGGCAAGGATGACCTGCGTGTTGCGTCCTACGGCACCGTCGATGAAGCCAACGCCACGCTCGGCCTGTTGTTGGCCGTGCCGCTGCCGGAGGACGTCCGCGCACTGGTGGTGCACCTGCAACACCAGCTGTTCGATCTGGGCGCCGAACTGTGCATTCCCGGCCATGCCGCCATCCACGCCGCTGATGTGTCGGCGCTGGAACAGCAGCTGGACCACTACAACGCCGACCTGCCGATGCTGAAGGAGTTCATCCTGCCGGCCGGTGGCGAGGCCGCCGCGCGCTGCCACCTGGCGCGCACCGTGGTCCGCCGCGCCGAGCGCGACACGGTCGCCCTGGCCCGCGTGGAACCGGTACGCAGCGAGGCGCTGCAGTACCTCAACCGGCTGTCAGACCTGCTGTTCGTGCTGGCCCGGGTGCTGGCACGGGCCGATGGCCACGGCGAAGCGCTGTGGCAACCACAGCATCGCCAGCGCTGAGCCGCCGTGCTGGTCTTCACCCATCCCGCCTGCCTGCTGCACGATCCGGGCCCTGGCCATCCTGAATGCCCGCAACGCCTGCAGGTGGTGCTCGACGCGCTGCACGAGGCCTTCCCCGGCCAACTGGATTGGCGCGAAGCGCCGCCGGCCAAGTTCGGTGAACTGACCCGGGTCCACGACAGCGCGCTGCTGGATCTGGTACTGCAACCGCAGAGCGCACCGCTGCGCCAGCTGGACATGGACACCTGGACCTCGCCGGGCTCGGCCAGCGCCGCGGTGCACGCCGCCGGCGCAGGTGTCGCGGCCGTCGATGCGGTGATGCTGGGCGAGGATCCGCTGGCCTTCTGCGCGGTGCGCCCGCCCGGCCACCATGCCACCAGCAGCACCGCGATGGGCTTCTGCCTGCTCAACAACATCGCCATCGCCGCCGCCTACGCCCGCGACCGCCACGGTCTGGAGCGGATCGCAGTGGTCGACTTCGACGTCCACCACGGCAACGGCACCCAGGACATCTTCCAGCACGACGCACGGGTGTCCTACTACAGCACCCACCAGGCCGGGCTGTTCCCCGAGTCCGGCCTGCGCCGTGACCGCGGTGCCGGCAACCTGATGAACATCCTGCTGCCGCCCGGCAGTGGCGGCTTCCGCTTCCGCAACGTCTGGGCCGACGAGATGCTGCCGGCGATCGACGACTTCCGCCCCCAGCTGCTGCTGATCTCGGCAGGCTTCGACGCCCACCTGCGCGACCCGCAGGCCGACCTGATGCTGGAGACCGACGATTTCGCCTGGATCACCCGCGAACTGCACGCGCTGGCACGCCGCCATGCCGCCGGCCGGGTGGTGTCGATGCTGGAGGGAGGATACGACCTGCAGGCCTTGGCCGAGTGCAGCGTGGCCCACCTGCAGGCACTGATCGACACGCCCTCCGGCAACGGGCCTGGATGAACCCGAACCGGCAACCCGGGGAGGCCTTCATTGCCCCTATGCAAGGGATGGGGCAAGCTACCGTCCGTTTTCGCCCGAATCCGAACCGCGTGCGCCGAGCCCTCCGCCTGCTTCCCCTGCCCCTGAGCATCGCCGTCTGCCTTCCGGCATGGGCTGATGACAAGCCGCTCAACTGGGGCCTTTGCCCGGCCACCGACGTGATCCCTGCGTTCACCGACGCACCGACCCCGGTGCCCGGCCAGGACAAGGCTGCCGCCAGCGCTGCGCGCGAACAGCAGCCCACCGACATCGAGGGCGACCAGCTGCTGGGCACCACCACCGTGCCGCAGTACCAGGGCAACGTGGCGCTGCGCCGGGGCGACCAGTTCGTGGGCACCGACAAGCTCAGCTTCGATACCGAAAGCGGGAACTACGTCGCCGACGGCAACGTCCGTTACCAGGATGCCTCGATCCGGATGGTCGCCAAGCGCGCCGAGGGCAACCAGGAAAGCGACACCCACAAGATCACCGACATCCAGTACCAGCTGGTGTCCCGCCGCGGCAACGGTGAAGCCGAATCGGTCGACCTGCAGGGCGCGGTCGGGCAGATGCACCGCTCCACCTACACCACCTGCGACCCGTCGCAGCCGGTATGGAAGCTGACCGCCCCGGAGATCGAAGTCGACAACGACGAAGGCTTCGGCACCGCCCGCAACGCGGTGCTGCGGATCGGCAAGGTGCCGGTGCTGTGGGCGCCCTACTTCAAGTTCCCGATCGATGACCGGCGCAAGACCGGCCTGCTGTTCCCGCAGCTGGGCATGTCCGGCCGCAACGGTTTCGACTACGCACAGCCGATCTACTTCAACCTGGCGCCGAACTACGACGACACGTTGACCCCGCGCTACATGAGCCGGCGCGGCCTGATGCTCGACAACGAGTTCCGCTACCTCTACAACGGCGGCCGCGGTGAACTGATCACCGCGTTCATGCCCAACGACAAGCTGCGCGACCGCGATCGCGGCCAGGTGATATTCGGTGGCTACCACAACGTGGACAGCCACTGGCAGGCCCGCGCCAACCTGGCCTGGGTCAGCGACGAGCGCTACGTGGAAGACTTCGCCAATCGCCTGGTGGGCGTCACCGCGTCGAACCTGCAGAGCACGGTCGGCCTGTACGGCACCGGCAAGAACTGGACGGCCGGCATCATGGCCGACCGCTGGCAGCTGACCGACTACACGCTTGACGAGCGCGCACTGCCGTACAACCGCCAGCCGCGCCTGTACCTCAACTGGGACAAGCCGCTGCTGCCGTGGCTGGAGACCGGCGTCTACGCCGAGGCCGTGCGCTTCACCCACGACGACATCAACTTCAAGTACGGCGCCGAGGCCGGTCCCGACCTGCAGTACACGCGCAACGGCCAGACCCAGCGCATGTATGGTGGCTCACGCCTGGATGTGAAGCCCTATGTGTCATTCCCGATCAGCGGCGCGTCCTGGTACATCACCCCGACCCTGGCCTACCGCTACACCGGTTACGAGCTGGACCGCGGGCTGGCCGATGCCACCCGCAGGAGCATCCTGGTCTCGCAGGGCATCGACCCGAACACGGCCACTCCGGAACAGCTTCGCGGAAATACCTCGCCCAGCCGCAGCCTGCCGATCGCCAGCCTCGATGCCGGCCTGTTCTTCGACCGTGAGACGAAGATCGGTGGCAAGTCGTTCCTGCAGACCCTGGAACCGCGCCTGTTCTACCTGCGCACGCCCTACCGCAACCAGGACGAGCTGCCGATCTTCGATACCCGCGACTTCACCTTCAGCTGGGGCCAGCTGTTCCGCGATTCGCGCTATACCGGCGCCGATCGCCAGAACGACGCCAACCAGCTGACTCTGGCGCTGGGTACCCGCTTCATCGACCAGACCACCGGCAAGGAGCGTTTCTCGGCCTCCATCGGCCAGATCCAGTACTTCGACGAGTCGCGGGTGAGCGTGGTCCCCGGTGGCGCGCCGGTTGAAAAGGGCAAGTCGGCCTGGATCGCCGACGGCAACTACATGATCAACGACCGCTGGACCCTGGGCGCCACCTATCAGTGGGACCCCAAGTACAAGCGCGAGGATCTGGCCAGCGTGCGTGCCCGCTACCTGATGTCCAACGACGGCGTGGTCAACCTGACCTACCGCTACCGCATCAATTCCGGCGCCCCGGCCACCGCCAACAAGCATGACCGCACCCTGCTGGAACAGGCCGACCTGTCGTTCCTGTACCCGCTGAACGAGCGCTGGAGCCTGGTCGGCCGCTACTACTACTCGATCCAGGACAAGGAACCGCTGGAGATCATCGGTGGCGTACAGTGGGACAGCTGCTGCCTGGCCGTGCGCGCCGTGGCCCGCCGCTACGTACGCAACCGCGAAGGCGAAATGAACAACTCCATCCAGCTCGAGTTCGTGCTCAAGGGCTTGAGCTCCCTCGGCCAGGACACGGACCGCACTTTGCGCCGTGCTATCCTCGGCTACAACCGCGACGACCTCTATCTCGTGCCGCCCAGCAACACCGGAGCGACCCGCGATGACTACGATCCGAATCAGATCCCATGACCAAGAGCTTCCCCGTTCTCCTCGCATCGCTTCTGGCGGTGTCCAGCGTGTCCGCCCCCCTGCAGGTTCTTGCGCAGGAGGCCCAGCCGTTGGATCGCATCGCTGCTGTCGTCGATGAGGACGTGATCCTGCAGAGCGAGCTCCAGCGTGCGATCGCCAACATCAAGGCGCAGTACGCCGGCCGCGAGGCCCAGCTGCCGCCCGATGACGTGCTCAGCCGCCAGGTGCTCGAGCGCCTGGTGCTGGTCAAGCTGCAGGTGGCCCGTGCCCAGGGCAGCGGCATCCGTGTCAGCGACCAGGAACTGACCCAGGCGATGAATGCCATCGCCCAGCAGAACGGCTCGACCCTGGATGCCCTGCGCCAGCGCCTGGCCAGTGACGGTATCGATTTCAACGATTTCCGCGCCTCGGTGCGTGACGAGATCACCGTGCAGCGCCTGCGCCAGAGCTTCGCGCAGAGCCGCATCAGCGTCAGCGAAGGCGAGGTCGATGCTGCCCTGAAGCAGCAGGCCGATGCCGGCAACCAGTTCCACCTCGCACACATCCTGGTCGCCCTGCCCGACGGTGCCAGCGCCGAGCAGATCGCCACCGGCCAGAAGAAGGCTGATGGCGTGAAGGCCCTGCTGGACAAGGGCGAACTGGACTTCAATGCGGCGGCCGTGCGCTATTCCGACAGCCCCAATGCACTGGAAGGCGGCGACCTCGGCTGGCGCACCCTGGATGAAATCCCGGCCGCGTTCGCACAGACGATGCAGCAGATGAAGCCCGGCGAAGTGGTCGGCCCGATCCGTGGCCCGAGTGGCTTCCAGCTGCTGAAGCTGGTGGAAGTGCGTGACGCCAGCGCGGCGGCAGGCACCCACACGGTCACCGAGTACCACGGCCGCCATATCCTGGTGCGCGTGGACGATGCCCAGTCCGACGCGGCCGCCAAGGCCAAGATCGACACCCTGCGTGCGCGTATTGCCGGCGGTGCCGACTTCCAGCAGGTGGCCAAGGAATCGTCCGAGGACACCAACAGCAAGGGCCAGGGCGGCGATCTGGGCTGGTTCCCGGCCGACGCGTTCGGCCCGGCCTTCGGCCAGCAGGTGGCAGGCATCCAGGACGGCGGCGTAAGCCAGCCGTTCCGCACCGATGCGGGCTGGCACATCGTGCAGCGCGTGGGCACCCGCCAGACCGACGTCGGCAGTGACAACCAGCGCGCCCAGGTCCGCGAGACCATCGGTCGCCGCAAGCTGGAAGACGAGTACAACCGCTTCCTGCAGGAGCTGCGTGGCGAAGCCTACGTCAGCTTCCGCAGCGGTGACCGGGCGGAAAATACCGCCACGCCTCCGCAGTCCTGAGCCATGCTCCCCGAGCTCGCTCTGGTACCGGGCGAGCCCGCCGGGATCGGCCCGGAACTGTGTGTCCGACTGGTCCAGCAGCCGCGCGATGATTGCCGGCTGCTGGCATTCGCCGATCCGGACACCCTGCGCGCGGCCGCAGCCGCGCTGGATCTGCCCCTGCAACTGCTGCCCGAGGACGCACACGCACGCGTCCCCGGCGATCTGCGCCTGCGCGCCGTCGCCAACAGCGCCCCCAGCCGTTTCGGCCATACCGACCCTGCCAACGCAGGTGCGGTGATCGGTGCCCTGCTCGGTGCGGGCCAGGCCTGCCTGTCCGGTGAACTGCACGGCGTAGTGACCGGCCCGGTGCACAAGGCGGTGATCAACCAGGGCGGCATCGCCTACAGCGGCACCACCGAACTGCTGGCCGACCAGGCCGGGGTGAAGGTGGTGATGATGCTGGCCAACGACATCGTCCGCGTTGCCCTGGCTACGACCCACCTGCCGCTGCGTGAGGTTGCCGATGCGATCACCGCGCCCGGCCTGGAACACACCCTGCGCACCGTGCATGCCGCGCTGCGCCGCGAGTTCGGCCTGGCCGCACCGCGCATCGCCGTGCTTGGCCTGAACCCGCATGCCGGCGAAGACGGTCACCTCGGTCGCGAGGAACTGGATCTGGTCATCCCGCTGCTGCAGCGCCTGCGCAGCGAGGGCATGGACCTGATCGGTCCGCTGCCGGCCGATACCGCGTTCCTGCCGGCCAAGCTGGCCGGCTTCGACACCGTGCTGGCCATGTACCACGACCAGGGCCTGCCGGTGCTGAAGTACTCCGGCTTCGAGCAGGCGGTGAACCTGACCCTGGGCCTGCCCTATCCGCGCGTGGCGGTGGACCACGGCACCGCGCTGGATCTTGCCGGCCGCGGCATTGCCGATCCTTCCAGCCTGCAGGCCGCCACAACGCTGTGTGCGCGGCTGGCGCGGCAACGTACACTGAGCACATGACTTCCCCGCATTCCCCCTCCGGCCCGGTGTTTTCCGCCCCGGCCAAGAAGCAGCTCGGCCAGCACTTCCTTGCCGACCGCTACTACATCGACAAGATCGTGATGGCGGTCAATCCCAAGGACGGCGACCGCCTGGTCGAGATCGGCCCGGGCCAGGGTGCGATCACCCTGCCGCTGCTGCGCGTGCACCCGAAGATGACGGTGATCGAGTTCGACCGCGACCTGATCGCGCCGTTGACCGCCGCCGCCGAGCCCCTGGGTGAACTGACCATCGTCAACCGCGACGTGCTGCGGGTCGATTTCACCGAGCTGGCCGACGGACAGCCGATCCGCCTGGTCGGCAACCTGCCCTACAACATCTCCTCGCCCATCCTGTTCCATGCACTGGAACATGCTGCGGTGGTCTCGGACATGCACTTCATGCTGCAGAAGGAAGTGGTCGACCGCATGGCTGCCGGTCCCGGCAGCAAGGTGTTCGGCCGCCTCAGCGTGATGCTGCAGGCCTACTGCGAGGTGACCTCGCTGTTCGTGGTGCCGCCGGGTGCGTTCAGGCCGCCGCCGAAGGTCGATTCGGCCGTGGTGCGCCTGGTACCGCGCGACCCGGCCAGCATCGACATCAAGGACCACAAGCGCTTCGCCGAGGTGGTCAAGGCCGCCTTCGGCCAACGCCGCAAGACCCTGCGCAATGCCCTGAACAACGTGGTCAGCGCCGAGCAGTTCGTGGCCGCCGGCGTGCGCCCCGATGCCCGCGCCGAACAGCTGGACGTGGCTGAATTCATCGCTTTGGCCAATGCCACCTGATTACACTGCCGGTATGGAAGACGCTGACGTTTATGCCATCTCCGTCGAAGTCGCCCCGCGCTTCCTCGACGACCAATCCGCGCCGGAAGACGGTCGTTATGCGTTCGCCTATACGATCCGCATCCACAACCAGGGCCGCGTTGCCGCGCGCCTGGTCGCACGCCACTGGCGCATCACCGATGCCAATGGCCGCGTCGAGCATGTCGATGGCGATGGCGTGATCGGCGAACAGCCGCGACTGCGTCCGGGTGAAGACTTCCATTACACCTCGGGTGTCATGCTCGGCACCGAGCACGGCACGATGCAGGGCCATTACGACATGGTGGCCGACGACGGCACCGAATTCGCCGCGCCGGTCGCACCCTTCGTGCTGGCCATCCCGCGCACCCTGCACTGACACGGAGGCCGAACGATGAGTGTATGGGCGATCGGCGACCTGCAAGGCTGCTATGACGTAACCCAGCGCCTGCTGGAGAAGATCCGGTTCGATCCGGCGCAGGACACCCTGTGGTTCTGCGGCGACCTGGTCAACCGCGGTGGACAGTCGCTGGAAACGCTGCGGCTGGTGCATTCGCTGCGCGACCACAGCGTGGTGGTGCTCGGCAACCACGACCTTTCCCTGCTGGCCGTCGGTGCGCGCACCGAGGAAGAGCAGCGCAAGGTCAATCCGGACCTGCTGCGCATCGTCCAGGCCGAAGACCGCGATGTGCTGCTGGACTGGCTGCGCCTGCAGAAACTGGTGCACGTGGACCGCGAGCTTGGCTGGATGATGGTGCATGCCGGCCTTGCGCCGAAGTGGACCACGCAGATGGCCGAGAAGCATGCGGCCGAAGTGGAAGTGCAGCTGCACGGCGCCGGCTACCGCAAGCTGTTCCGCAACATGTACGGCGACAAGCCCAGCTGGGCGCCGAACCTGACCGGCTACGAGCGCTCGCGGGCGATCATCAACGTGCTCACGCGCATGCGCTACTGCACCTCGCGCGGCCGCATCGGCATCGAGGACAAGGGCACGCCGGGCACCCAGGAACAGGGGCTGTATCCCTGGTTCGAAGTGCCGGGCCGGGTCGAACGCGACCTGAAGGTGGTCTGCGGCCACTGGTCCGCGCTCGGCCTGACCATCACCCAGGGCATCCACGCGATCGACACCGGTGCCGTGTGGGGTGGCAAGCTCACCGCGATCCAGCTCGACACCGATGAGCTGCGCGTGGTGCAGGTACCGGGACGCGACGTACCGGCACCGGTCGCCAACGCGCGGCCGGCACACGAGCGCACGGCAGGCAAGGACAACAGCCAGGGCAACGGCAACGCTGCAACGGCTGGCGCCCCGGGCAACCGTGGTCCGCGCCGCCGCCGCCGCCGTGGTGGTGGCGGTGGTGGCAACAACAACGGAACGCCTCCTTCGGCATGACGCCCGGCAACCGCGCACCATGGACGGTGCTGCTGCTGACGCTGGCCCTGGCCAGCGGCTGCCAGCCCTCATCGTCGCCAGCGACTGCCGGCGCCGACGCTACCGCCGCCCCTGCATCAGCTCCTGCACCTTCGCCGCCGCTGGTCGCTGCCGCACGCGCACAGATCGGCGTCACCACCCGCTACGACCCTGCCTATCAGGTACTGGCCTACCCCGGTGGCGACGTGCCCGCTGATCGCGGCGTATGCACCGACGTGGTGGTCCGCGCCCTGCGTACGCAGGGGCTGGACCTGCAGGTCCGCGTGAACGAAGACATGCGCGCTGATTTCAGCGCCTATCCGGCCCTCTGGGGCCTGTCGCGACCGGATCGGAACATCGACCACCGGCGCGTGCCCAACCTGATGCGCTGGTTCGACCGCCACGGCTGGCAGCAACCGATCAGTGCCCTTCCCAGCGACTTCGCTGCCGGCGACATCGTGGCCTGGAAGCTCAACGGCAACGGCCTGCTGCACGTAGGCATCGTTTCCGACCGGCGCTTGGCCGACGGCACGCCGCTGGTACTGCACAACATCGCGCGCGGTACGCGGGAAGAGAACCTGCTGTTCCAGCACACCATCATCGGCCACTACCGGATGCCGTAGAACGATCCTATAGAGCCGAGCACGGCCGGGCTCTACAGGACGCCGCGCTCAGCGGCGGACGTAATGCACGAAGCGGAACGCGTAGGCGTGACGCTCATCGGCCGCGTGCGGCTCACTGGCCACCTGCTGCCAGAAGCGCTCATCCACCTCCGGGAAATGGGTATCGGCCGGTACTTCGGCATCCACCCAGGTCAGGTACAGATCACTGGCCTGGTCCAGCAGCTGGCGGAAGATCTCGCCGCCACCAATGATGCACAGCTCGCTGGCGCCCTCGCCCTCTGCAATCGCTTTCGCCTCGTCCAGCGAGGCCACCGCGCGCATGCCCTCGAACGGCACCTGGCCGCTGCGGGTCAGCACCAGGTTCGTTCGGCCGGGCAGCACGCGGCCAATCGATTCGGCGGTCCTGCGCCCCATCAGGATCGGCTTGCCCAGGGTCAACGCCTTGAAGTGCCTGAAGTCGTCCGGCAGGTGCCAGGGCATGGCGTTGCCCTGGCCGATGCCACGATTGCGATCCAGTGCAACGATCATCGAAAGTTTCATGGTGCGGCCTCCTCAGCCGGCGTCGATCTGCAGGCGTGTACAGGCCTCGTTGGCGGCACTGGCCGCGCGCAGCGCCGCAGCCAGCGCCGGGTTCGACGTGGAATTCTCGTCCAGGCCTTCGAGGATCCTGTCCATCTGCGCGTCCTCGATCTCCTTCAGGCCCGGTCCCGACAGGATGTCCCTGGACAGCGTGGCAACGTCGGTGCTGCCGCTGCGCGCCAGGAATCCCTGCAGATCCTTGCTGGAATAGACCACCGCCAGGCGCTGCTCAAGCTCATGCTGATAGGCGGGTTCTTCGATGCCAGCCTTCAGGTGTTCGGCCATCGCCGCGTACATGCCGGTCACCGCTTCGCGCATCTGTGCCTGGCAGCCGGCCGGCATGTCGCTGGGCAGTGGCGCGCTACCATCGAGCGTCCGGACGAAGCGCTGCAATTCCCCGCGCATGTGCTTGTGCACGATCTGCTCGTTGACCTGCCGGGCCAATGCGAGGGTGTCTGCAGGCGCCGCCTGCACCAGGCTCAGCGGCGCCAGGCCAGCCAACGCCAGCAGCGCCGCAACGCGTGGGCGCGCGCTCATACCGCCACCGGCGCCTTGATCGCCGGATGCGGATCGTAGCCATCAATGCGGATGTCATCGAACTGGAAGCCGAACAGATCGGTCACCTCCGGGTTCAACCACAGCGTCGGCAGCGCGCGCGGTTCACGCGACAGCTGCTCGCGGGCCTGCTCGAAGTGGTTCGAATACAGGTGCGCGTCGCCCAGCGTGTGCACGAAATCGCCGACGCCCAGGCCGGTGGCCTGGGCCACCATGTGGGTCAGCAGTGCGTAGCTGGCGATGTTGAACGGTACGCCGAGGAAGATGTCGCCACTGCGCTGGTACAGCTGGCAGCTGAGCTTGCCGTCGACCACGTAGAACTGGAACAGGTTGTGGCACGGCATCAACGCCATCTGCGAGAGCTCGCCCACGTTCCAGGCACTGACCACCAGCCGCCGCGAATCCGGATTACGCTTGATCTCGTCCACCAGCCACTGCATCTGGTCGATCTCGCCGCCGTCGGCCGTGGCCCAGCTGCGCCACTGCTTGCCGTACACCGGGCCGAGGTCGCCGTTTTCGTCGGCCCACTCGTCCCAGATGCGCACCTGGTTGTCCTTGAGGTAACCGATGTTGGTATCGCCCTTGAGGAACCACAGCAGCTCGTGGATGATCGAGCGCAGGTGCAGCTTCTTGGTGGTGACCAGCGGGAAGCCGTCGTTGAGGTTGAAGCGCATCTGCCAGCCGAACACGCTGCGGGTGCCGGTACCGGTGCGGTCGCTCTTCTCCGCGCCGTGTTCGAGCACGTGCGAGAGCAGGTCCAGGTAGGCCTTCATGCCCTGCCCTCCGCCGTCACCAGCGGCTGCGGCTGCAGCACCGGCGCGCGGCGCGACATCACCAGCAGCACCAGGCCGAAGGCGATCAGCGGCACGCACAGGATCTGGCCCTTGGTCAGCCAGCCGAAGGCCACGTAGACGCCGTTGTCGGGCATGCGCACGAACTCGACGGCGAAGCGGAAGATGCCATACAGCAGCGCGAACAGGCCGCCAATGAGATAGCGATGGCGCGGCTTGGCCGACACCGTCCACAACACCGCGAACATCACCAGCCCTTCCAGCAGCGCTTCATACAGCTGCGACGGATGGCGCGCGAACTGGTTGAGCGCACCGCTGGCGAACTGCGACTGCAGGGTGGCGTGGTCGAGCTGGTTCAACGGTGCCGGCAGGCCGGACGGGAACACCACGCCCCAGCTGCCGTCGGTGTACTTGCCCCACAGCTCGGCGCCGATGAAGTTGCCGATGCGGCCAAAGCCCAGGCCCAGCGGCACCAGTGGCGCCATGAAATCCATCGTGTCGAAGAAGTGCAGCGCATGCTTGCGCGACCACCACCAGCAGGCCGCGATCACGCCGAGCAGGCCACCGTGGAAGCTCATGCCGCCATCCCACACCTTGAACAGCAGCAGCGGGTTGTGCAGGAAATCGCCCAGCGCGTAGAACAGCATGTAGCCGATGCGCCCGCCCAGCACTACGCCGAGCATGGCGTAGAACAGCAGGTCGGAGAAGCCGTTGGCATCGACGCCCGGCAGGCGCCCGTCGGCGATCCGCTTGCGCCCCAGTAGCCAGGCGGCGGTGAAGCCGAGCAGGTACATGATGCCGTACCAGTGCACCTTGATCGGTCCCAACGAGAGGGCGATGGGGTCGATGTCGTGGAAATAGATCATGAAGGGCGCCTTGCAGGGATGCCGATATTCTAGCGCCGCCCGGGAGCGGCCTCGTGGTGGCCGCCGTCGCCCGATTGCCGGGCTTCAGCCCAGGATCTGCGGCGTGTCCGGCAGGCCGTCCTGATCGGACCGCGCCGAGGCCGGAAAGTGCCCTTCCACCAGGGAGGAAACCTCGTCGATGGCATCGCGCAGCGCCGCCACCGGCTGCGAGCCGCGCAGGCCTTCGCGCAGATGCGTGCAGACCCGCTGCCACTGCTCGGGCGCGACCCGCCCGTGCAGGCCACGGTCGGCCACGATCTCGATGGCGTGGTCGGCCAGCAGCAGGTAGATCAGCACGCCGTTGTTGTGCGCGGTATCCCAGGTGCGCAGGCGCGCGAAGGCATGCTCGGCCGCCTGCCGCGGGGTGACCTTGTGCCACAGCGCATGCAGTGGCAGATCGGCTTCCACCGCAAACATCACCTGGCCGCCATGGCGCTGCTCGCCCGCGGCGATCGCCTCGGTGATCGCCTGCAGCGTGGCCGGCGGGAACGCCCGCCGTACCGATGGCGAAAACAGATGTCTGCACAGACGTTGGATCATCACCAGCCTCCCGACGCGCCGCCGCCGCCGGAACGGCCACCACCGCCGCCCCAGCTACCGCCGCCCCAACCGCCACCGCCGGCGAAACGCCCCGGATGGCCGGACAACATCGCCACCACCAGGCCAACCACGCCGGCCAGGCCACTGGCCAGCAAGGTGGAAGTGAACAGGAAGGCCGCTACCGCCGCTCCAGCACCACCCAGCAGGCCGCGCAGCGGACGCGGTACCCGCGAGAACACGCCGCGCAGGATGCTGCCGGCGAACACGCCGATGAACAATGCCAGGATCCAGGTATCACCGCCCCCGTCCGGGGCGCGTCCCTGCTGGCTGCTGACTGGCGCCGGCAGGGCTTCGCCGTCGATGATCCTCACCAGCACCGCCGTGGCCTCGGTGATGCCGCCGGCATAGTCATTGGCGCGGAAGCGTGGCACCAGGTACTCCTGGATCACCCGGTTGGCGATCGCGTCGGGAATCGCGCCTTCCAGGCCATAGCCCGGTTCGATGCGCACCCGCCGATCGTCCTTGGCCACCACCAGCAGCAGGCCGTCATCCACGCCCTTGCGACCGATCTGCCACTGGTCGAACACCCGGGTGGTGTACTGGGCGATGTCTTCCGGCTGCGTGGTCGGCACCACCAGCACCTGCATCTGGCTGCCCTTGCGCTGCTGCAGGTCCAGCGCCTGCTGCACCAGCGCCTGCTTCTGAGCGGCATCCAGGGTGCCGGTGGTATCGACCACCGGCGAATCCAGCGCCGGAATCGGCGCCAGCGTCTGCGCCTGCACGGCCAACGGCAGCCACAACAGCAGGGCCAGCAGTGTGGCGGCCAGGCGCATCGGTCAGTGGCCCGGAGCCGGGGCCGGCTGCTGCTGCGGCGCGTTGCCGAAATCAACCGCCGGCGCGTTGGAGATCTGCGCTTCGTTTTCCACGGTGAAGTTCGGCTTGGGCTGGTAGCCGAAGATCTTGGCGGTGATCAGCTGCGGGAACGAGCGGATGTAGGTGTTGTAGTCCTGCACCTGCTGGATGTAGCGGCCACGGGCAACGGTGATGCGGTTCTCGGTGCCTTCCAGCTGCGCCTGCAGGTCGCGGAAGTTCTGGTCGGACTTCAGCACCGGGTAGTTCTCGGTAACCACCAGCAGGCGCGACAGCGCACTGCCCAGTTCGCCCTGGGCCTGCTGGAACTGCTTGAGCGAGGCTTCATCGTCGGCGTTGACATTGATCTGGCCAACGCGCGAACGGGCGTTGGTGACTTCGGTCAGCACGCGTTCTTCCTGGCTGGCGAAACCTTTCACGGTCTGCACCAGGTTGGGCACCAGGTCGGCGCGGCGCTTGTACTGGTTGAGCACTTCGGACCAGCTGGCCTTGACCGCTTCGTCCTTCTGCTGGATGGCGTTGTAGCCGCAGCCGGACAGCAGGGAGGCCAGCAGCAACAATGGGATGAGGCGGGTCAACAGGCGCATGGCCAAGGCTCCGGGTGGACTGAGCGCCGAGCATGCCATGGTCGGTGTTAACGGACGTGTGGAGAGTGCCGGCCATCGGGCGCCGCCCCCTCCGCGGTGTGGTCCAGCCAGCTCGGGTGGGCCGGGAGGGTGAGTTGGCTGGGGGACGCTGCAAGTACGTCCATGTAAGCTCGGTCGCCGCATCCATGCGGCTCACGCCCCCAGCCAACCCACCCTCCCGGCCACGGACGGTTTCCTGCGCACCGCGGGAAGATCAAAAGAAAAATCAAAAGCAGAAACTGATTCTTCAGACAGTGTGTCGACCGAGGTCGACACCTACCAGCAGCAGCACAGAACGCCGTCGCGACAGATCGCGGAACACTGTCGAAGGCGGGGTGGGTCAGCTTGCGGGGGCGTGAGCGCGATGGGCCCGAGGCATGCCTCGGGCGGGTTGGGCAGGACGCCCAACCCGGGTCTTGCCGTGTGCGCAGGACAGCGCACACGAGCAAGGCGCGACCGAGCTTACAGGGGTGAGGGCGCTTTGCTTGCGAAGCACTGCTTCGCAAGCGCCCGAACGCACAGCCGCCAGCGGCTGGGCCGGGCCCCGGAGGGGGACTTGCGCCGTCCCCTGCCACCGGACCCACCCCGCCATCCCACGGAATGCCCGCCGTTGCTGTTGAGGTTGCCGGCCAGCGGCCGGCACTACCGCCTCTGCGGGTGCAGGGCGCAGCCCTGCCGGAACACATCTCTCAGCAAGCCTCAGCCACCGGCGCGCGTGCCCGCCCCAGCCACGCCAGCAGCAGCGCCGACGCTGCCAGCAGGCCACCGGCCACCGGAATCGCCGCGTACCCCAGCCCCAGGCTGATCACCGCACCACCCAGCGCCGCGCCCAATGCATTGCCGAGGTTGAAAGCACCGACGTTGATCGACGACGCCAGACCCGGCGCCTCGCTGGCCGCCTGCATCACCCGGATCTGCAACGGCGGCACGATGGCGAAGGTCGCCGCACCGAACAGCAGTACACCCAGCGCCGCAGTCGCGTGGCTCATGAAGGCCAGCGGCAGCACGAACATCAGCACCGCAAGTACCGCCAGCAGGATCCGGGTGGCGCCGTCCAGCGACCAGTCGGCCATGCGGCCGCCAATACCGTTGCCGAAGGTAAAGCCGATGCCGATCAATGCCAGCGACAGCGCGATGAAGGCATTCGACGCACCGGTCAGTTCAGTCAGCACCGGCGCCACGTAGGTGTAGAGGGTGAACATCGCACCTGCACCCAGCACCGTAGTGGCCATCGCCAGCAGCACCTGCGGCTGCATGATCGATTTCAGTTCACGCCGGACATCCGGGCGCGCGCCCGCGGCCGACGGCGGCAGTGCCATGGCCAACGCGGTGATCGCAACCACACCGAGTACGGCGGTGCCGGCAAAGGCCAGGCGCCAGCCCAGCTGCTGGCCGACCCAGGTCGCCAGCGGCACGCCGCCGATGTTGGCGATGGTCAGGCCCATGAACATCGTCGCCACCGCCGCGGCCTGCTTCTCCTTCGGCACCAGGCTGGCGGCGACCACCGCGCCGATGCCGAAGAACGCACCGTGATTGAGGCTGGTCACCAGCCGTGACAGCAGCAGCAGGCCGTAGTTCGGGGCCAGCGCCGACAGCAGGTTGCCGATGACGAAGATCGACATCAGCAGCATCAGCGCGGTGCGCTTGCCGAAGCGTCCCATCAGCAGGGTCATCACCGGAGCGCCCAGCATCACGCCCACCGCATAGGCGGTGATCAGCATGCCGGCGGTGGGGATGCTGACGCCCACTCCGTTGGCGATGACCGGCAGCAGGCCCATCGGCGTGAACTCGGTGGTGCCAATGGCGAAGGCGCCGACGGCGAGGGCCAGCAATGCGGCTCTGGAATTCATGGGGATTGCCTGCGTGGGGGCAGGCCCTGTGGAAAATGAGCGCGTAGCCTGCGCGCTTTGCCGGCCGGGAGTAAGCCACTACGCGGGAAAACAGTGTTGATCCCGATTCACAAGTGGAAGGTGCAAGCCGGCATTGCGGGAAGAAGCCCCGCCGCGCATGGCCCGCGCTTCGGTAGCGCCGGGCCATGCCCGGCGAGCGCAGCGGCGACTGAAACGCAGAACCCCCGGCCGGGCCGGGGGTTCTGTCTCGCTTGCTTACCAGTCGCCGGCGCCCGGCACGTGGTGTTCGCGTGCGCGGCGGCGCATCAGCAGGTTCAGCCACTCCACCAGCACCGAGAAGCCCATCGCGGCGTAGATGTAGGGCTTGGGCACGTGCACGTCCAGGCCGTCCAGGATCAGCACCGCGCCGATCAGCAGGATGAAGGCCAGGGCCAGCATCTTCACGGTCGGGTTGGCATCGATGAAGCGGCCCAGCGGATTGGCCGCCAGCAGCATCACCGCCACCGACAACAGGATCGCCGCCACCATCACTGGCACGTGGTCGGCGATGCCGACAGCGGTGATCACCGAGTCCAGCGAGAACACGATGTCGATGACCGCGATCTGCGCGATCACGTAGCCGAACACGGCCGAGGTCTTGGTGGTGGTCGGGTCCTCGTCCTCGCCACCGGTGATCATCTCCTTGATCTCCATCCAGCCCTTGATGATCAGGAACAGGCCACCGACGATCAGCACCAGGTCGCGGATGGAGATGCCCATGCCGGCCACGGTGAACAGGTTTGCCTGCATGTGCGCCAGGTACGCCAGCGAGACCAGCAGGCCGATACGGGTGATGCAGGCCACAGCGATGCCGAGGCGGCGCGCGAACGGGCGGCGCTCTTCGGGCAGCTTGCTGACGGCGATGGAGATGAACACCAGATTGTCGATGCCGAGCACGATTTCCAGCGCGCTCAAGGTGAACAGGGTCAACCAGACGTTCGGATCGGCGAGAAGCTCAAGGGACATGGGAAGTCTTCAACAAGGGGGAGGAAGAAGGATCAGCCGACGCTGGCCGGGAACAATCGCGGCACCAGCACCAGGGCCCAGCACAGCAGCACGTTCATCATCAGCACGAACACCGCCGCCGAGCCCATGTCCTTGGCGCGGCCGGCCAGTTCGTGGATTTCCGCGCCATAGCGCTCGATCACCGCCTCGATGGCCGAATTGGCCAGCTCCATCGCCAGCACCAGCAGCATCGAGCCGATCATCAGCGCGCGCTCCACCGGGGTCTGGCCCAGCCAGATCGCCAGCGGGGTCAGCAGCACCAGCAGGTAGACCTCCAGCCGGAACGAGGACTCGTGCAGCCAGGCAGCACGCAGGCCCTGCCAGGACCAGCGGGCGGCCTGGAAGATGCGGCGCGGGCCGCGGGGCATGTGGCCAAACTGATCAGCCACGGGTGATGGATCCAGCAACAGGGGCGCGGCGCAGCGACCGCTCAGACGCACGGCAGGAAATCATGGGTGCACAGGGATAGGCAGACAGCCCCCATTTTGCCACAAGGGCGGCAATGGCACCCCGCACGCCCCGCCGCGAGTCCCTGCGAACGACCCCGCAAACGGCCCAGCGCGGCCAAGCGCGGGGCCAGCCTAGCTTCTATGATGGATACCCCTGCCCTGCCGGAGTGCCTGATGACCCGTCCCCGCACCTGCCTGATCCTGCTCGGCCTGCTGGCCGCGCCGCTGGCCCAGGCCCTGAGCCCGCCGGCGTCGCCGCAGATCCCTGCGCAGGTCTCCAACGTGGCCTGGGAGGCCGACATCGCCGCCTTCGCCGCCGCCGACCGGACCAATCCGCCGCCGCGCGGCGGCATCGAGTTCATCGGCAGCTCGTCCTTCCGCATGTGGGACAGCCTGGCCCGGGATTTCCCGGGGCAACCGGTGTTCAACCGCGGCTTCGGAGGTTCGGAAGTACGCGACAGCACCTGGTACGCCGACCAGGCCATCGTGCCGTACGCGCCGTGCAAGGTGTTCTTCTACGCCGGCGACAACGACCTCAACAGCGGCCGCAGCGCGACCCAGGTACGCGATGACGTGGTGGCCTTCGTGCAGCGCGTGCATCGCGACCTGCCGAAGACGAAGGTGGAATACGTCTCCATCAAGCCCAGCCCCTCGCGGGCGCACCTGCTGCCGGCGATCAACGACGCCAACGCGAAGATCAAGGCTGCGTTGGCGAAGCTGCCCAACACCGGCTACACCGACATCTACACACCGATGCTCGGGGCCGACGGCCAACCCGATGCGTCGTTGTTCCGCGAGGACATGCTGCACATGACCCCGGCCGGCTATGCGATCTGGACCAAGGCGCTGGCGCCGAAGGTCAACTGCAACTGATTGATCCCGAGGTTGCCGGCCAGCGGCCGGCACTACCGCGACAACGCGCGTGCTCCGGTAGTTGCCAACCTTGGTTGGCATGAATGCGTCCACCTGCATCCCAGTGAACGCGCCGACCAAGGTCGGCAACTACCGAGGTGGCAAGCGGCCCTCAGCGGAAAATCACCGTCGCCTCGGTGCCCTTGCCCAGCTCGCTGGCCAAGCTGACCTTCCAGCCGAAGCGGTCACACAGGCGGCGCACGATCGACAACCCCAGGCCAGTGCCCTGCGGTCGGCTGGGATCGGCACGATAGAACGGCTCGAACGCACGCGACAGCGCGTCGGCGGACATGCCGATGCCGGTATCGCTCACCACCACGCGGTCGTTGTGCACGTGCACGTCGATGCGGCCTTCATCGGTATAGCTGCAGGCGTTGCGCACCAGATTGCTGACCACCACCTGCAGCACCCGCGGCGGTGCGTGCAGCTGCACGGCCGCGTCGCTGTGCAGGTGCACCGCCAGCGGCCGTCCCACCAGCAGCTCGTTGGCGTTGTCCACTTCGTAACGGACGATGTCGTTGACGTCGAACAGTTCCACCTGCGGCTCGACGTCGGCCTCACGGGCCAGGATCAGGAAGGCATCGATCACCGCTTCCATGTCCCGCCCGGCACGCTGGATGCGCTGCAGGCTGCGGCGCAGGCGCGGCTCCAGGCTTTCATCGCCCAGCGCCATGTCGCTGGCCACGCGGATGACGGTCAGCGGCGTGCGCAGTTCATGGCTGGCGTCACGGGTGAAGTTGCGCTCGCGCGCCACGTGCGCGGTGACCCGGTTGGCCAGCGAATGCAGCGCCGCCGCCAGCTGCCGGGTCTCGCCCTGCATGTCCGCCGGCAGCTTGTTCGGCTCCAGGTCGGCCGCTTCCGGATGGCCCGGATCCCAGCGCGAGACACGACGCGCCAGCCAGTTCACCGGCGATACCAGGCGTTTGGAGGCACGGTAGGTGATCCAGGAGGCGCCATATACCGCCAGCAGGGTCAGCAGCACCGGCACGATGCCGAACCAGAACGCCAGCATCTCCGCGCGCGAGCGCAGGAACACCAGGTACAGGCGCCCCTCTTCGCGGGCGTCGACCAGCACCAGCTGATCGTCGTCGGGCAGTTCGTGGAAACCCGGTTCCAACGTGCGCAGGTTGGCCGGCAGTGACAGGCTCGACTGCCCGCGTTCCAGCAGGTAGCCACGGATGTTCTGGGTATTGGGTGGCGGCTGCACGGGCGAGGCCTCGTGCAGTGTCCAGTAGTACGCCGCTTCTTCGCGCAGGGCAGCGCCCACCAGACTGTGCTTGATCACCAGCGAAACCAGCCAGGCACCCAGCAGGATACCCAGGCTGGCCAGCACGGCTTGCAGGATGAAAGCGATACGGATCTTGCGCGGCAGGCCGTGCGGCATTGCGGTGTCCCGGTCAGAGCGCTGCGATTATAGGCAGCGCGCTGTGCCGTGATCGTGCATGGACGATGACGACCCGGTATCCGGAACGTTCACCCCTTCCCTGCCGACCACGGCCGTGCCGGTTCTGCTGCAACACCGGCACGACGTCGATCAGGCCATCGGCTGGGCGATATCGGCGATGCGATAGCCCGCGCTCTGCACGGTGTGCAGCAGCGGCCGATCGAACGGCTTGTCGATGATCTTGCGCAGGTTGTACAGATGGCTGCGCAACGTGTCCGAATCAGGCAGGCCGTTGCCCCAGATCTCGCGCTCGATTTCCTGGCGGGTGACCACACGCGGCGATTCACGCATCAGGATGGTCAGCAGGCGCAGGCCGATCGGCGACAGCTGCAGCTCGGTGCCGGCACGGGTGGCACGCATGCTGACCGGATCGAGCACCAGGTCGGCGACCTTGAGCACTTCCGAACCCACCTGGCGACGTTCGCGGCGGATCAGCGCGCGCAGGCGGGCTTCCAGTTCCTGGATCGCGAACGGCTTGGTCAGGTAATCGTCGGCACCAAAGCCAAGCCCGGTGAGCTTGTCATCCAGCGTGTCGCGCGCGGTCAGCATCAGCACCGGCGTCGACTTGCGCGCATCGTTGCGCAGCCGGCGGCACACTTCGATGCCATCCAGCCGCGGCAGCATGAGGTCCAGCACGACGACGTCGTAGCTGTTCTCGGCAGCCAGACGGTAGCCGTCCAGGCCATCCTGCGCATAGTCGACCTCGAAGCCACGGCCTTCCAGGTATTCACCGATCATCTCGGAGATATTGCGGTTGTCTTCGACCACCAGCACCAAGCCGGAAGTCTCCTTCGTCTGACGCATGAGAATCCCTCTTTCTTCAGCTTTGTGAAACATGCCCGATCGACGGTGCACGCGATGTGAAGTTGCGTCAATGAAAAGAAGATGGCGTGCTCACAGCAGCGGTTTCAGCAGCGGCCAGACGTTGTCCAGCACCTTCGGCTGCGCTTGGGCGGTGGGATGCAGGCCGTCGGCCTGCATCAAGCCGGGCTGCAGGGCCACGCCTTCCAGCAGGAACGGGAGCAACGGCACCTTGTACTGCGTGGCCAGTGCCCGGTACGCCGCAGCCAGGCGCTGGCGGTAGCCCGCCCCATAGTTGGGCGGCACGTCGATGCCCAGCAGCAGCACCTTGGCACCGGCCTTCTGGCTGGCCTGCACCATCTTTTCCAGGTTGCCCTGCACCTGCGCCGGGGTCAGCCCGCGCAGCGCATCGTTGCCACCGAGGGCGATCACCACCACCGTGGGCTTCTCGCGGCCAAGCAGGCCCGGCAGGCGGGTCAGCGCGCCAGCGGTGGTTTCCCCGCTCATGCTGGCGTTGACGATGCGCGGCGGGGTTTTCGACTGCTGCCTGACCCGCTGCTGCAGCAGGCTGACCCAGCCGGCATCGGCCGGGATATTGTGGGCGGCACTGAGGCTGTCACCGAGCACCAGCACGGTACCGCCGCCCGGACCTTTGGCACACGCCAGTGCCGGCAACAGCAGCAACCCTAGCAGCAGCATCATCATTGCGCCGGCTTGCCGGCTCCATTCCGTCTTGTGCATTGGAGTCTCCTCATCGACAGCCTGTCCCCCCGCAGCGCGCCCGTCGCCATCGCCGTCGACCAGGTCGGCAAATCCGTGCATGGCCCGGAGGGTGAAGTCCACATACTGGACAACATCACCCTGACCGTCCATGAAGGCACCAGCGTAGCCATCGTCGGCGCCTCTGGTTCCGGCAAGACCACCCTGCTCGGCCTGCTGGCCGGGCTGGACCTGCCCAGCCGTGGCAGCATCGCGCTGGCGGGCCAGGATCTGACGGCACTGGACGAAGAAGCGCGTGCACAGCTGCGCGCGCGCGACGTCGGCTTCGTCTTCCAGAGCTTCCATCTGCTGCCGGCGCTGACGGCGGCCGAGAACATCGCGCTGCCGCTGGAACTGGCCGGGCGCGAGGACCGCACGCGGGTGGACGAGGTGCTGGCTGCGGTCGGGCTCTCGCATCGCGCCCGCCACTATCCGCGGCAGTTGTCCGGCGGTGAGCAGCAGCGTGTCGCCCTTGCCCGGGCGTTCGTCAGCCGCCCGCGCATCCTGTTCGCCGACGAACCCACCGGTTCACTGGACCAGGCCACCGGCCAGCACATCAGCGATCTGCTGTTCGAACTCAACGCCGGCAGCGGTACCACGCTGGTGCTGGTCACCCACGACCTGCGCCTGGCGCAGCGCTGCCAGTACATCCATCGCATCGACAACGGCCGCCTGCAGCCGGTGGAACATGGAGTGGACGCATGAACCTGCTGCGGCATGCGTGGCGCGCGCTGCGCCGCGAGGCCCTGGCAGGTGACCTGCTGACCGTGTTCGCCGCCCTGGTACTGGGCGTGGCGGTGATGACGGCGGTGGGCACGCTGGTGAACCGGGTCAACCTGGCATTGACCGGCAGCGCGGCGGAAATGCTCGGCGGCGACCTCGGCGTGGCCGGCCGCGATGACCCGCCCGCCGCGTTCGCTGAGGAGGCGCAGCGACGCGGCCTGGCGCATACGCGGCTGGCCAGCTTCGGCAGCGTGCTGTTCCAGGGCGATGCCAGCCAGATGGCCAGCATCAAGGCCGTGGAAGCGGGCTACCCCCTGCGCGGCGCGCGGCGCGTGCGTGCCACGCCCGGCGGCGCGCTGATCGCCGATGCCGGAATGCCGGCCAAGGGCCAGGCCTATGCCGACCCACGCCTGCTGCAGGCACTGGGCCTGAAGGCCGGCGACGATCTGGAATTCGGTGCGGGCACGCTGCGCATCGCCGGCATCATCGAATCGGAACCGGATGCCGGTGGCGACCTGCTGACGCTGTCGCCGACCCTGCTGGTCAACCGCGCCGATGTGGAAGGCACCGGCCTGCTCGGCCCCGGCAGCCGCATCAATTACCGGGTGATGTTCGCCGGCCCTGCCGCCGACATCGCGTCATTCCGGCAATGGCTGCTGCCGCAGGTAAAAGGCATGCGCCTGCTCAGCGTGAACGATACCCAGCGCGGTGTGCGCCAGGCCTTCGACCTGGCCGGTCGTTTCCTCGGCCTGAGCGCGCTGCTGGCGGTGCTGCTGGCCGGCGTTGCCACCGCACTGGCGGCCAACCGGTTCGCGCTGCGTCGCATCGACCAGGTGGCGATCCTGCGCTGCCTGGGTGCACGCCAGCGCGACATCCTGGCCGGCCTGGCCCTGCAGCTGCTGATGCTGGCGGTGCCGGCGTGTGCGATCGGCATCGGCCTGGGCATGGCGGCACAGGAAGGACTGGTGCAGGTACTGGGCAGCCTGGTGCCGCAACGCCTGCCGCTGCCCGAAGCCATGCCTGCGCTGACCGGCGCGGGAATCGGCCTGTTGCTGCTGTTCGGCTTCGGACTGCCACCGCTGCTGCGCCTGCGTGGCGTGCCGCCGATGCGCGTGCTCAACCGTTCGTTCGCTGCCTTGCCGCCGGCCTCGCTGCTGGCCTATGTGGCTGCGCTGGCGGCCAGCCTGGTACTGGCGGTGCAGGTCACCGGCGATCTGAAACTGGCGCTGTGGGTGCTGGGTGGCCTGGCCGGGCTGGCGGTGGCCGCGGGCGTGGTCGGGTTCCTGCTGCTGCAGCTGCTGCGTGGCCTGCAGCACCGCCTGCACGGCAACTGGCGGCTGGGCCTGGCGGCGCTGACGCGACGGCGGATGCTGGCGGTGATGCAGCTGGTGGGGCTGTCACTGTCGCTGTGCGCCCTGCTGTTGCTGGCGGTGATCGGCCCCGGCCTGCTGCAGCAGTGGCGCGAGCGCCTGCCTGCGGACACGCCCAATTATTTCCTGATCAACATCCAGCCCGAGCAGCGCGACAGCGTGCTGGCTGCACTGCAGGGCCTGGGTGCGGATGATGCCAGCATCGAACCGATGGCCACCGGCCGCCTGATCGCGATCAACGGCAAGCCGCCGCTGCGAGTGGATCGCACGCCGGCCGACGACAATCAGCCGCAGGGTGAAGGACAGCGCGACGACGATGACGAGAACCGGCCGCTGAACTTCAGTTGGCGCAGCACGTTCCCGCCGGCCAATACGCTGGTCAACGGCACGTTCTGGAAGCCGGACAGCACCGCCGCGGAGGCATCCGTGGAGATCGGCTGGGCCAAGCGCTACGGCGTGTACCCCGGTGACCGCATCACCATTGCGGTGGGCGAGCAGCAGCGCGAGTTCAGCGTTACCAGCGTGCGCAAGGCCGACTGGAACACCTTCCGGCCGAACTTCTTCGTGTTGTTGAATCCGAATGCGGTGGGCGATACACCGCACAACCTGCTGTCGGCGTTCCACCTGCCGGCGGGACAGGCAGCGGGTCTCGGGGCCCTGGTGCGCGCGCAGCCCAACCTCTCGCTGTTGGACGTGGATGCGGTGATCTCGCAGGTACGCGATGTGATGGAACGGGTGGCGCAGGCGGTGCAGCTGGTGATGGTGTTCAGCCTGCTGGCCGGCGTGCTGGTGCTGCTGGCGGCGCTGCAGGCAACGGCGGGCGAGCGACGCTATGACAGCGCGGTGCTGCGCACGCTGGGTGCGACGCGGCGCCAGCTGCGTGGCGCGGTGCTGGTGGAATTCGGTGCGCTGGGCGCGCTGGCGGCGCTGCTGGCGGTGGGTGCGGCAGCGGTGATCGGCGTTGCGGTGTCGCAGAAGGTGTTCGAACTGCCACTGCTGCCGCCGTGGCCGGGCCTGCTGCTGGGTGGCCTGCTCGGCATCGCGCTGAGCCTGCTGGCCGGCTGGTTGGGCACCCGGCGGATCCTGCACACGCCACCGGCATTGGCGCTGCGCGAGGCCTGACGCTGTTCTGTGGCAAAGGCATCCACGCATGGCGTGGATGCAGTGCCGATGGACCCAGTAGATCCACGCCATGCGTGGATGCAGTGCCGATGGTCCCAGTAGATCCACGCCATGCGTGGATGCATTATCGATGATCCCAGTAGATCCACGCCATGCGTGGATGCCGGGTGCAATCACCGCCGGAGAGCGTGCCGAGCAAGCTCGGCACCCACCAGTGCAGTGCGCATCCGGCACCGCAGCGCGCCGATCAACCTTCCTTTGGCGCCTTTTCCACGTACTTGGCAAAGACTTCGTCGATCTGCGCGTCCTTCACCTTCTTGCCGGCCTGCACGTCCTCGGCCTGGGTGAACAACGGGATGATCATCGCCATGCCGTCGAGCTTGGTCTTCAGGTGCACGCCCGGGGCCTGGGTCAGGAAACCGTCCCAGCGCTGGCGCACCTTGCTCCAGTAACCGGCGGTGGCCTTCCAGTAATCGCGCGCCGGGGTGAAGTCGACCTCGGTGGTCCTGGTGTAGTCGTTGAAGCCGAATTCGCGGGCGATTTCCACCTGGCTGCCATCCGCGTTGCGCTGCACCTTGGTGTTGAACTGCTCGTGGGTCCAGCCGTTCGGGGTCAGGGTGTGGCGGTTGACCACGGCCAGCGCGTTGTAATCGCTGCGCTTGGTGTACTCGCGGCGTGGCAGCGGCCGCCAGCTGATGTCGCTGGTCCAGGTCGGCACGTTGTTGAGGTAGGTCCACGTGCCGGTGCCGCAGTAGCGCGGTGCATCGCTGACTTCGTACACGCACTGGGTCCAGGCGCCCTGGTTGGTTGCGGCCGCGATCGTGCGCACCTGCCAGGTCTGGTCGGCGCTGAACTCGAAGCGGTTCGGCGCTTCGTACACCCAGTCCTGCCGCCAGTGCTTGGTCACGTGGCCGCTCTTCTCGTCCAGCAGCAGGTGCTGCAGCACGATGCGCTTCGGCGTGTCCTCGACCACGATCACCACTTCGTTGCCACCGCTGCGCATGGCCGGCGCGCGCTCGTAGCCCGGCTTCAGCAGCACGGTCTCATCGAAGGCGAAATCCACCGTGTACTCACCCTGCATGGCGAGGATGCTGTCATGGTCGCGGGCGATGTCGGAGGGCTGCGCGCTGGCGGCGCCACTGGCGGCGAGCAGCACCATCACGCTGGCTGTCTGGAACTTCATCGGGTCTTCCTTCGGGGTTGCAGGTTTCGTGGAAAGGCCATCCTGGCCGGCAGGCAATCCATCGCAATCAGGTCACAGCCGTACCAGCGGCAGGTCGCCGGGAGCGCGCGCGGCAGGGCGGCGTGCGGCGTCGGCGCAGCAGCAGTCGTCGATCGCCAGTTCGCCTTCGGCGCCTTCCATGCGTGCGATTCGGCGCGCGGTGGCGGCACCGAGCGACGACAGCGTGGACAGGCTGGCGGCCAGGGTCCGGCCCTCGTCGGCGGCGTGCAGGCGCAGCGTGCACAGACGCCAGCGTTGTCCGCCCAGGTGCCCGGCCAGGCGCCGCCACAGGCGCTCACCGACGCTGCCATCGCTATCGTGCGAAGGACCCGGCGGCAGCGTCGCCACCAGCCGGTCCCAGGCCAGGAAATCGCTGTCCGGCAACAGGTACAGGCGCCACACGCAACGGCCACGTGCATCGAGGAAGCACAGGCTTTCGCGCAGGCCCTCGCTGTCCACGCCCTGGCAGGCATGCACCGATACCGCCTGGCGCCAACCGCCCAGCTCGTTGCCATCGGCGTGATACAGGCACAACACCGTGCCGAGCGCTGCCAGCTGTGCCGGCGCAGGCCAGGCCCGCGGCGACGAACGCGACAGGGAGGACTTCACGCGGCGCGCGGACAGGGCTCGGCTCATGGGATCACCAGGACACGGCAAGGCTGGCCGACAGGGTGCGGCCGGGGCTGGTATAGCGGTCCAGAACGGTACTGGTGGCCGACAGGGTCGAGCCGACGTTGGACCAGTCGATGTAACGCTTGTCACCCAGGTTGAAGACACCGACGTTGAAGGTGGCGCCCGGGGCGAAGTTCCAGTGCGCCATCAGGTCGGCCACGCCATAGCCCGCCGGGCGATAGGTGGTGGTGCTGGCCAGCCGGTCCTTGCGCTTGACGAAGGTGCCTGCCAGTTCAACTCCCCAGGTATCGGTGTCGTACATCAGGCCGACGGTGCCGCGCAGCGGATCGACCGAATCCAGCGGCGTGTCTTCGGTCTTGTTGTCGCCGCGCGACCACGCCACCGCACTGCGCAGCGCCCAGCCCTGCAGTGCGGGACTGATCTGGCCGAAGTCGACGCCGGCCTTCAGTTCGGCGCCGTAGATGCGTGCGTCGGCGATGTTGCGCGACTGGAACACCATCAGGCCCTGCGGGTTGGTACCCACCAGCGTCTGCGACTCGATGAAGTCCTTGTAGTCGTTGTAGTAGCCGCTCACGCTCACGTACGCCGCCGGCGACAGGAAGCGCAGGCCCAGCTCAACGCCATCGCTGGTTTCCGGCTTCAGGTCCGGATTGGGAATGGCGGTATAGCCGAAAGCGAAATTGGTGAAGCCGAGGTTGACGTCGTTGTACGGCGGCGAGCGGAAACCACGCGAGTAACCGGCAAACAGCGACCACTCGTCGGTGAAGCGATAGACCAGGCCGAACTTCGGCGACACGCTGGTCTTCTTCAGCTCCGACACGGCCACGCCGGGGTTGTCCTCGGCAAAGATGCTGTCCACGTCCGGCTTCAGTTCGTAGCGGTCCACGCGCACGCCCGGCACCAGCGAGAGCCTGCCATCGGCCAGGCGCATTTCATCCTGCGCGTACAGGCCCAGCTCGGTGGTCTTGCTGATCGGGAAATCGCGCACGGGGAACGCGTCGGGCAGGATCGTCGTGCTGACCACGCCACGATTGCTGACCTGGTAGCCATCGCGCTTCTGGCGGATCTCGGTGCGGGCGCCATCGAAGCCATAGGTCAGCGCGTGTTCGACGCTGCCGGTGCTGAAGGCCTTGTTGAACACCGCCTGCAGGCCATACACGCGCTGGTCGAAACTGAACTCGCGATGGCGGCGGCTGCCGTTGGCACGCGCCTCATCGGTGCGCTGCGTGGTTTCGCTGTCCTGCGTGTAGACCTGCCAGTGCAGGCTGTCGGCGAAGCCCTTGTCCAGCGCATCCATCTCGTGGGCGAAGGACACGCGGGTGCGGTTCTGCTTGTCGCGCGCCTTCATGCCGGTGGTGGTGGTGCGGTCGATCGAGGACAGCACGTCGGTATCGGTGTTGTCTTCGTTGCCTTCCACGGTCAGACGGAAACGCTGGTCTTCGCTGGGCGCATAGACCAGCTTGGCCAGGCCGCTGCGACCATCGCGGTCCTGCGGGTTGGCCGCGGTGCGCGTGTTGTCGTTGCTGCGCACATCGCCCTTGTTGTCGTTTTCCTGGCCCTGGCGGTGGTTGATGTTGACCATGCCGCTCCAGTGTTCGCCACCGAAGGCGCTGGTGACGCCGCCGAGCAGGCCCTTCCACTCGCCGTCGTAGCCGAATTTCAGGCCGACGTAGCTGTCCTTGCCGTCCTTGAGGTAATCAGCCGGATCCTTGGTGACGAAGGCAACCACGCCGCCAAGTGCGTCCGAGCCGTACAGCGAACTCGCCGGCCCGCGCACGATCTCCACGCGCTTGAGCGTGTCCAGGTCGGTGAAGTTGCGGTTGGCGTTGGAGAACGAACCGATGTTGAAGCTGGTCGGCATGGCGATGCCATCGGTCTGGATGCGTACGCGATTGCCATCCAGGCCGCGGATGCGGATGCTGCCGAGGCCGAAACGGGTGGCACTGCGGCTGACCGACAGGCCCGGCTCGTAGCGGACCAGATCCTTGATGTCCTGCACCAGCTGCCGGTCCATCTGCTCGCGGTCGATCACATCGACGGTGGCGGCGACATCGCTGACCGCACGTTCGGTACGGGTGGCGGTGACCTGCACGCGATCGAACTCGCGCGCGTCGGGCGCGGCATCGGCAGCAGCGTGGGCGGACAGCGGCAGAGCCATCCACAGGGCAATGGAAAGGGCAGTCGGGCGGGTCATCGGCATCGTTCGGTCAGGCAGGGGAACCCCCGGCCACCGCCACGCCAGACAGGCATGAACGGTAGACCGAGGGGGAGAGAGCAGGAGCGGACGGGTCGCCCACCCTGCCGGCGCTGCCGACAGGAGGGAGGGAGGCGGGCGACCAGACCGCGTTACTTGGTCAGGATCAGCTTGTCGTTGCTGGTATGACGCAGACGGTAGAAACGGTCACCGTGCTGGATCAGGATTTCACGACGGCCCTTGAGCAGGGCTTCGCTGTCGATGACCTCTTCCGGCGGCACGACACGCACCGGGCGGTCGCGGAGGGTCAGCGTTTCGGGGCGCAGCAGTACAGGTTGAGCATTCATGAGCATCTGGACTCGTGCGAGGGACGAGTTAAATGATAATGATTCTCAGTTGACAATCAACAACCATTCTCAACTTCATTGATGGAATTAATGATCGAAATCTAAAATTCGATAGCTACCATCTATTGGAATGGGCCCGACTGCGCGCGGGAGGGCCGACCGAGCGTGGGTTCGGCCCTGCCACCTGTCCCCGTTCCTCAGGCGAATACGGCTTCCACCTGCGCCCAGCCGGCGTCGTCCACCTGCGCCAGCACGTCCAGCGCCTGCAGGTTCTGCAGCAGCTGGCTGACCCGGCTGGCGCCGAGGATCACGCTGGAGACGTTGGGATTGCGCAGGCACCAGGCGATGGCCAGGCTGGCCGGGGCGTGACCCAGCTCGCGGGCCACCGCACTGAAGCGGCGCACCCGGGCCAAACGCTCATCGGCGTTGTCGCCCAGCACCAGGTCCTGCAGCCAGCCCATGCCTTCGCGGCCCAAGCGCGCATCGGCCGGCACGCCGTCGTCGTACTTGCCGCTCAGCAGGCCCGAGGCCAGCGGCGAGAAGATCGTGGTGCCCAGTCCGGCGGTGGCATACAGCGGCGCGTACTCCACTTCCACGCGCTGACGGTGCAGCAGGTTGTACTGCGGCTGCTCCATCGACGGCGCCTGCAGGTTGTGGCGCGCGGCGATGTCCACCGCCTCCTGGATCTGGTTGGCCGACCATTCCGACGTGCCCCAGTACAGCACCTTGCCCTGCCGGACCAGGGTGTCCATGGCATGCACCGTCTCAGCGATCGGCGCGTCCGGATCCGGACGATGACAGTAATAAAGGTCCAGGTAGTCCACCCGCAGGCGCTTGAGCGCGGCGTGGCAGGCGTCGGTCACATGCTTGCGCGACAGGCCGCGCTGGGTGGGCCGGGGATCCTTGGCACTGCCGAAGAACACCTTGCTGGACACACAGAAGCCATCGCGCGGCAGGCGCAGGTCGGCCATCACATCACCCATCACCTGCTCGGCGCGGCCGTTGGCATAGCCCTCGGCGTTGTCGAAGAAGTTGATGCCATGGTCCCAGGCCGCCGCCACCAGGTTGCGCGCCTCGTCGCGCGGCACCTGGTCGCCGAAGGTCACCCAGGCGCCGAAGGACAGGGCGGACATCGGCAGGCCGGTGGAGCCAAGGCGACGGTAGAGCATGCGATTCTCCTGCTGCGGGCCCGCATACGGGCCGGGATCAAGCCACCATTCTACCTGTCCCGGCAGGCGCAACCCCTTGCTGTTGCTGGCCTGATCGGAGCCGATGGCCGCGCGCAGACGGCTTTTCCTTGCTCCGGCCCCTGCCCTGCACTAGGCTTCCCGTTTTTCGCGACGCCCCAGGGGAGTCACTCAGATGGTCGAAGGTTTGGGCAGGATCGGCTTCGGCCTGTTCGGTTTGGCGGTGCTGATCGGCATCACCTGGCTGTTTTCCAACAACAAGCGCGCGGTGGACTGGAAGCTGGTCGCCACCGGCATCACCCTGCAGATCGCTTTTGCGGCACTGGTGATCCTGGTACCGGGCGGGCGCGACGTGTTCGATGCGCTGGGCCAGGGCTTCGTGAAGGTGCTGAGCTTCGTCAACGAAGGTTCGAAGTTCATCTTCGGCTCGTTGATGGACGTCAAGAACTACGGTTTCATCTTCGCCTTCCAGGTGCTGCCGACGATCATCTTCTTCTCGGCGCTGATGGGGGTCATGTACCACCTCAACGTCATGCAGGCGATCGTGCGGGTGATGGCCTGGTCGATCACCAAGGTGATGCGCGTGTCCGGTGCGGAAACCACCAGCGTCTGCGCCAGCGTGTTCATCGGCCAGACCGAGGCGCCGCTGACGGTGCGTCCGTACATCGCCAGGATGACCCAGTCCGAACTGCTGACGATGATGATCGGCGGCATGGCCCACATCGCCGGCGGCGTGCTTGCCGCGTACGTGGGCATGCTGGGCGGCGGCGATCCGGTGCAGCAGGCGTTCTACGCCAAGCACCTGCTGGCGGCCAGCATCATGGCGGCCCCCGCCACCCTGGTCGTGGCCAAGCTGCTGATTCCGGAAACCGGCACCCCGCTGACCCGCGGCACGGTCAAGATGGAGGTGGAGAAGACCTCCAGCAACATCATCGACGCGGCCGCCGCCGGCGCCGGTGACGGCCTGAAGCTGGCACTGAACATCGGTGCGATGCTGCTGGCCTTCATCGCCCTGATCGCCCTGCTCAATGCGCCGCTGACCTGGATCGGTGAAGTGACCGGCCTGGCGGCTGCGATCGGCAAGCCGACCGACCTGTCGACCATCTTCGGTTACGTGCTGGCCCCGATCGCCTGGGTGATCGGCACCCCGTGGGCCGACGCCACCACCGTCGGTTCGCTGATCGGCCAGAAGGTCGTGATCAACGAGTTCGTCGCCTACACCGAACTGTCGAAGATCGTGAATGGCCAGGTGCCGGGCATGAGCCTGTCCGACGAAGGTCGCCTGATCGCCACCTACGCGCTGTGTGGCTTCGCCAATTTCAGTTCGATCGCGATCCAGATTGGCGGCATCGGCGGGTTGGCACCGGAACGTCGCCACGATCTGGCCAAGTTCGGCCTGCGCGCGGTGCTGGGCGGTACCATCGCCACCTTCATGACGGCTACCATCGCCGGCGTGCTGACGCATTTCAGCTGAACCCTAGTTTCGAGAACAGATTCCCTATGAGCAGCAGTGTCGTTGTCGTCGGTTCCTTCAATGTCGATCACGTGTGGCGGTGCGAGTCGCTGCCGGCACCGGGTGCGACCATTGCCGGCCGCTACAGCACCGGTCCCGGTGGCAAGGGCTTCAACCAGGCCGTTGCCGCCTGCCGTGCCGGCGCTGACACCAGCTTCCTGTGTGCACTGGGCGACGACGCCGGTGGTGCCACCGCCCGTGACCTGGCCGCGCAGGATGGTTTCGCGCTGATCGCCGAAGCCAGCAGCGAGCCGACCGGCACCGCCGGCATCTACGTCGATGCCCGTGGCCGCAACACCATCGTCATCGGTCCGGGTGCCAACGCGGCGCTGAGCACCGACTTCGTACAGCAACAGCAGGCCCTGCTGACCGGCGCCAAAGTGGTGCTGGTGCAGCTGGAATCGCCGGTGCAGACCATCGAAGCGGCCCTGGCCGTAGCCCGTGAGGCCGGTGTCACCACCGTTCTCAACGCCGCCCCGGCCGACGCCCCGTCGAGCATCGGCCTGCTGAAGCTGGCCGATGTGATCACCCCGAACGAAACCGAGTTCGCCGCCCTGCTCGGCCGTCATGTCGGCGAGCGCGTGGATGCCAATGACGTCGCCGCGCTGGACGGTGCCAGCCTGCACGCGCTGTGCCGCAAGCTGGTCGGCAACGGCACGGTGGTGGTGACCCTGGGTTCGGTGGGCGTGTTCGTGTCGCATGCCGACGAGCACCTGCGTGGCGACACCCAGCCGTACTACCGCGTGGGTGCCGAACAGGTGCAGGCGATCGACACCACCGGTGCCGGCGATGCCTTCAACGGTGCGCTGGTGGCCTCGATGGCACAGGTGCCGGACGCTCCGTTCGCCCGCCACGTGCGCTTCGCCAACCAGTTCGCCGGTCGCTCGACCGAGAAGGAAGGCGCAGCGGCGGCGATGCCGCGCTTCACCCCGGCCGATGCCGAAGTGAAGTAACGCGACATCCCCGTGGGGATGATGATCGGGCCCGGGCATGCAGATGCCCGGGCCTTTTCACGTTCATGGGCAAGGCCCCATCCACGCATGGCGTGGATCTACCGGGTGCTGGGTGCGATGGCCCCATCCACGCATGGCGTGGATCTACCGGGGCACAGTAGATCCACGCCATGCGTGGATGCGCCTTGCCGGCCCGCCCAGCCGCCCACCATGACCGGCCCGTGGGGGCGACGGAAGCGACCATCAAGCATCTGCTGATGCCCGTCCGGCATGAGGTCGGTCAGGATCGGCCTGAACCGGCGAGCCGCAAACCCAGCCGGGGCGCCTGCCGCGCCCTACAATGGGCACATGCAGATCGGCCCGTACTCCATTGCCCCCAACGTCGTGCTTGCGCCCATGGCCGGCGTTACCGACAAACCCTTCCGCCTGCTGTGCAAACGGCTGGGCGCGGGCCTGGCCGCCTCGGAAATGACCATCAGCGACCCGCGATTCTGGAACACGCGCAAGTCCATCCACCGCATGGACCATGCCGGTGAACCGGCGCCGATCAGCGTGCAGATCGCCGGCACCGAGCCGCAGCAGCTGGCCGAGGCCGCGCGTTACAACGTCGACCATGGCGCGCAGATCATCGACATCAACATGGGCTGCCCGGCCAAGAAGGTGTGCAACGCCTGGGCGGGGTCAGCGCTGATGCGCGACGAGCAGCTGGTCGCGCGCATCCTGGAAGCAGTGGTGAACGCGGTGGACGTGCCGGTGACGCTGAAGATCCGCACCGGCTGGGACTGCGACCATCGCAACGGCCCGCTCATCGCGCGTATCGCCGAAGACAGTGGCATCGCTGCGCTGGCGGTGCACGGCCGTACCCGCGACCAGCATTACACCGGCCAGGCCGAGTACGCCACGATCGGCGAGATCAAGGCCGCGCTGCGCATCCCGGTGATCGCCAACGGCGATATCGATTCGCCGCAGAAGGCCGCCTTCGTCCTGCAGCAGACCGGCGTGGATGCGGTGATGATCGGCCGCTCCGCACAGGGCCGGCCGTGGATCTTCCGCGAAGTGGCGCATTACCTGGCCACCGGCGAGAAGCTGCCGCCGCCGTCGCTGGCCGAAGTGCGCGACATCCTGCTCGGCCATCTGCACGCGCTGCACGATTTCTACGGCGAACCGCAGGGCGTGCGCATCGCGCGCAAGCACCTGGGCTGGTACGCCAAGGATCGGCCGGAGAATGCCGCGTTCCGCGCGGTGGTCAACCGCGCCGAAGATCCGGCCAGCCAGATCGCGCTGACCACCGACTATTTCGACCGCCTGATTGCCGGGGAACCGGCGATGTCTTCCGCTGCCTGAGCCCGCCCCCATGACCCCGCCGATTTCTTCCCCGACCTACCTGCATGGGTTCTCCGGCACGGAGCAGCAACGGCTGATGACCCAGGCGCGCCTGCTGGAAACGAGCATCTTCGGCCAGATCGATTACAGCGGCGCAAAGCGCCTGCTGGAAGTCGGCAGTGGCGTGGGCGCGCAGACCGAGATCCTGCTGCGCCGCTTCCCCGAGCTGCACGTGACCGGCGTGGACCTGAGCGAGGCCCAGCTGGAAACCGCGCGCGAAAACCTGGCGCGCACGCCGTGGTGCAACGACCGCTACACCCTGCAGCAGGCCGATGCCGGCGAACTGCCTTTCGAGGCGCGCAGCTTCGATGCGGCGTTCCTGTGCTGGGTGCTGGAACACGTGCCGTCGCCGGCGCGCGTGCTGAGTGAAGTACGCCGCGTGCTGGCCCCGGGCTCGCCGGTCTACATCACCGAGGTGATGAATGCTTCGTTCCTGCTTGATCCGTATTCGCCGCACATCTGGCGCTACTGGATGGCCTTCAACGATTTCCAGTACGACCACGGCGGTGATCCGTTCGTCGGCGCCAAGCTGGGTAACCTGCTGCTGGCCGGTGGCTTCCGCGATGTGCACACCGAGATCAAGACCATCCATCTGGACAACCGCGAACCGGCACGTCGCAAGACGATGATCGCTTTCTGGGAACAGCTGCTGCTGTCGGCGGCCGACCAGCTGCTGCAGGCCGGCACGGTGGACGAAGAGACGGTGGAGGGCATGCGCCGCGAGTTCCGGCTGGTGCAGAACGATCCGAACGCGGTGTTCTTCTATTCGTTCGTGCAGGGCCGCGCAACGGTGTATTGAGCGGCCGCGGTACACGCCATCCACGCATGGCGTGGATCTACTGTGCTGATGGGCCGTGGCGTGGATCTACGGGTGCGCGGCGGCGCCGTCCGCCACCGCCGGTTCGTGCCAGATGCGCTGCCACATCGCCGACAACCGGCGGCCGGCATCGGCACGCGCGGCCGGGCTGCTGTAGTCCACCCGCAACTGCTCGGGCACGATCGCGCGCCACTGGCCATCAACCTGCTCGGCCACCGCGAAATTGAAGGTGTAGTCCGGCTCCAGCCCCATGCGCAGGTCGCTCAGCACCAGCCTGCCCTGCACCACCTGTGCGCGCATGAAGCCACGGTTGAACCACTGCAGGCGCCGTACTGCCGGAATTCCCGCCGCTTCGCGCAAGGCCTGCACGTTGGACGGATGCCCCTCGAAACGCATCGGCCCGTGGTCGGCCACCAGCGAACGGTCAGCGACCACGTAGCCATTCGGGGTCATCGCCACGACCCGCCACAACAGGGTATTGAACGGCATCGGCACCGAGAACCGCGGCGCGTCGCCCAGGCCCATCGCGGCCAGGCTCTGCTGCGCGGCGCGGTCGACCTGTGCCTTGGCGATCAGCCCCCAGCCCAGGTACGCACTGCTGAGCAGCAACGAAACGCAGAGCACTTTGCCCACCCACGGTCGCGCGCGGCCGAACCACGCCAGCACGCAGCCCAGCAGCAGCCACACCGTGTAGCCGGGATCGATGATGAAGACACTCGAACCCATCGCGGGATGTGGCTGCAACGGCCACCACAGCTGCGTGCCGTAGACAGTGAACGCATCCAGCACCGGATGGGTGACCAGCGCCAGCTGGATCGCCCAGAACCAGCGCAGCGGTGATTGCGCCACCCGGCCGTTGCCGAAGCGCTTGAACAGCCACCAGATCAGCGCGGCCACCCACGGCAGCACCAGCAGCGAATGGCTGAAGCTGCGATGGTCGGTCATGTTCGCCACCGGGTCGGCGGCGGCAAAGCCCAGCCAGAGGGCATCCAGGTCCGGCAGGGTACCGAGCGCGGCACCGGCCAGCAGGGCGGCACGGCGGTGTCCAGGCGGGGCGATGGCGGCAGCGACGGCGCCGCCAAGAACGATCTGGGTCAATGAGTCCATCGGCCGATGCTAGCGGCTTGGCGATCTCCGTGCAGCGGCGGTTTCCTGCCCGGCGGCGCGTCAGTCAGCTGCCAGTGCGGCCGCAGCCGCGCGTGGGCCTGTCCCTGCAGCTGTGAATCACGCTGCCTGCGACAACCGTGCTCCCGGCAGCTCCACCAACGTCCGCCCGTTGTGGTCCAGCAGCCGCATGGCGCCGTCGTGGTCCTCGGCCAACGCGGTCAGGCTCTCCACCCAGTCGCCGTCATTGGCGTAGACCAGACCGTCGCGTTCGATCAGTGCGGCGCGGTGGATGTGCCCACAGATGATGCCGTCGAGGCCTCGCCGGCGAACATCGTCCAGGCCGGCCTGCACGAAGCGCTCGATGTAGCGTTCAGCGGCACCACTCTGCCGTTTCAGGAATTCGGACAGTGACCAGTAGCGCATCCCGAGTCGGCGCCGCACCGCATTCAACAGATGGTTGCCGGTGAGGATGCGGTAGTACAGCCAGTCACCAAACCGCTCCTGCAGGCCACCGAAGTGGGTGACACCGTCATAGTCGTCGCCATGCGCCACCAGCAGCCGGCGGCCATCGGCGGTGGTGTGGATCGCACGGCGGCGCACCTGCATCGCCGGCAGCATCAGGCCGCACACCTGGCGCAGCGAGGCGTCGTGGTTGCCGGGGATGTAGATGATCTCGGTACCGGCGCGTCGCAGCGCGTGCAGGGCCAGGATGACCTCGCTGTGCGACTGCCGCCAGTTGGCGCGTCGGTGTGCCATCCACCACAGGTCGATGATGTCGCCGACCAGATACAGGCGCTCGCAGCGCAGGGTGCCGAGGAAACGCGCCAGCTCGGTGGCGTGGCAATGCCGCGACCCGAGATGAACATCGGAGACGAACACGGCGCGACGATGCGGTGCCAGGTTCGCCAGCGTGCTCATGCCGGCATCCCCGCATCGCGCAGATAGCGTTTGCGCTTGTGTGGCCGGATCGCGTGCAGGTCGACTTCGATCAGGCCGTCGATCGAGTCGCTGAAATCCGGATCGACGCCAAACGCCAGGAACCTTGCACCGCCGGGTTCGCACAGGTCTGTGTACTGCCGGTACAAGGTGGGCACACCGGTACCGAGCGCGGCGAGATTGGCTTTGAGCACGTCGAAGGCAGCCGCCGCATCCATCTCACCAAAGCAAGGTGGCGCGGCGAAGTACTGGAACGGCCGGTTCGACTGCACGCGGCCATCGGCTGCGCCGTAGTAACGCTGGTAATAGGCCACCAGCTGCTCCCGCGCATCGCGTGGCAGCGCGGCGCTGATGGACACCGCACCGAACAGGTAGCGGATGCCGGGCTGGCATTGCAGGTAAGCGCCGATGCCCTGCCACAGGTAATCCAGGCTGCGGCTGCCCCAGTAATCGGGCACCACGAAGCTGCGGCCCAATTCCAGGCCTTCGGCAATGCGGGGAATGGCGTCGTCGGAATAGCGGAACAGCGAAGCGCTGTAGAGCCCGGCCAGGCCCCGGCGCGCCAGCGCCTGCGCGCCCCGCATGATCCGGTAGGCACCGGCGATGCGCTGGGCGGTGCCGTCCCAGATCACGATGTGCTGGTAGTGCAGGTCGAAGTCATCCAGGTCGCGACTGCGCCCAGTGCCCTCGCCCACCTGGCGGAAAGTCAGTTCGCGCAGCCGCCCCAGCTCGTGCAGCAGCGGCGAATCGGCCGTGCAGCTGGCCAGCAGGATCTGTTTGCCATCGGCGGTCTGCCCCAGCACGGTGGCGGCGGCAATCGCAGCGGCGACCTGTGCAGGCGGCACCGGCGCGGCAAGCGGCTCGGGCCCTGCCGGGCAGCCTTCGGCAATGGCTGTGCTGCGCCCCAGCGCATATACCGCGCGGCGCACCGCCAGCAGCTGCGCGCCGGGATCACCCTGCCCCAGCTGCATCGGTTCGCCGATGCGCAGCCGCAGCGGCCGGCCGCGGCGGGCGAACATCTCCCGTGCCAGCAGTGCCGTACCGGCCGGCTTGAACAGGGTCGAAGCGCCGTAGAACAGCGCCGAATTGCGCGCTTCCACCCGCACCGGCAGTACCGGTGCGGCGGCGGCGCGGGCAAAGCGGACAAACCCCCGCTGCCAGCGGCCATCGCGGATGCCGAGCAGCGACAGCCGCGAGACCTCGCCGGCCGGGAACACGATCACGCACTGCTCGGCCGCCAGCGCCTGCTCCACCGCCTGCAGGCTGCTGCGCTGGACCTTGCCGCCGAGGATGCGTACCGGCAGCAGCAGGTCCTGCAGCGGCCCGATCGCGCCCAGCAGATCGTTGGCCACGATCCGCACGTCTCGGCGGATGCGGCCGACCGCATCCAGCAGCGCCAGCGCATCCAGCGCGCCGGAAGGGTGGTTGGCCACGATCAGCAGGCGGCCGGTGGCCGGGATCCGCGCCAGCGCGGCGGGGTCCACGTGGTAGCGACCCTCGATGAACTCCAGCCCGGCGGCGACGAAGTCGAAACCGCGCACGTTGGCGTTGCGGCGCAGGAACGCCTCGATCCGGTCCAGCCGCGACCAGCGTCCCACGCTGCGCAGCAGGGGCCGGGCCAGTTGGCCGCGACGGCCATGGAACCAGTCGGGATAGCGTTGCTGCAGACGCTGTTCGAGTTCCTGCATGGCGTGTCCACTCCTGCCCGGCGGCCGGGTTGGCCGAGAGCCTGCTCCCGGCAGGCGGCAGCCAGATGGCGGTTTGGCGGCAGAATGATGACGGCGCAGGTGCTGGCACATCCGGTCCCGGCGGTGGGCGGCAATGGTCACGCCAGTGGAACACTGCCTGTGCACGATGCCCCCACAGTGCCCGCCAAGGCCTGCTCTGCCGGGCACAACACCTTAACCACTGGCAACCCATACAGGTTCACAATGCACAGGCGGCGCACCCCGTGTATCATTCGCGCCCATCTTTCCATCCGAATCAAAGGATATTAAGCCTGATGTCCAGCTACCTCTTCACCTCCGAGTCGGTCTCTGAAGGCCATCCGGACAAGGTTGCCGACCAGATCTCCGATGCGGTGCTGGACGCGATCCTGACCCAGGACCAGCGCGCCCGCGTGGCCTGCGAGACCATGGTCAAGACCGGCGTTGCCATCGTTGCCGGCGAAATCACCACCAGCGCCTGGATCGACCTGGAAGCGCTGACCCGCAAGGTCATCGTGGACATCGGCTATGACAGCTCCGACGTCGGCTTCGACGGCGCCACCTGCGGCGTGCTGAACCTGATCGGCAAGCAGTCCCCGCACATCGCCCAGGGCGTTGACCGCAAGAAGCCGGAAGAAATGGGCGCTGGCGACCAGGGCCTGATGTTCGGCTATGCCACCAACGAAACCGACAGCTACATGCCGGCGGCGATCCACCTGTCGCACCGCCTGGTCGAGCAGCAGGCCAAGATCCGCAAGAAGCGCAACTCGCCGCTGTCCTGGCTGCGTCCGGACGCCAAGAGCCAGGTCACCCTGCGCTATGAAAACGGCGTGGTTTCGGCCATCGACGCGGTGGTCCTGTCGACCCAGCACGCCCCGGGCATCAAGCAGAAGGACCTCATCGAGGCCGTCCGCGAAGAGATCATCAAGCCGGTGCTGCCGGCCAAGTGGCTGCACAAGGGCACCAAGTTCCACATCAACCCGACCGGCAAGTTCGAGATCGGCGGCCCGGTGGGCGACTGCGGCCTGACCGGCCGCAAGATCATCGTCGACACCTACGGCGGCTGGGCCCGTCACGGTGGTGGCGCGTTCTCCGGCAAGGACCCGTCCAAGGTCGATCGTTCGGCCGCCTACGCTGCCCGCTACGTCGCCAAGAACGTGGTTGCCGCCGGCCTGGCCGACCGTTGCGAAGTGCAGGTCTCCTACGCCATCGGCGTGGCTGAGCCGACCTCGATCTCGGTGACCACCTTCGGCACCGGCAAGATCAGCGACGACAAGATCGAGAAGCTGATCCGCAAGCACTTCGACCTGCGCCCGTACGGCATCATCAAGATGCTGGACCTGATCCACCCGATGTACCAGCAGACCGCGGCCTATGGCCACTTCGGCCGCAAGCCGAAGGAGTTCAGCTACATCAACGGCGAAGGCGAGACCGTCAACGCCACGGCCTTCTCCTGGGAGAAGACCGATCGCGCCGCCGCCCTGCGCGCCGATGCGAAGCTGAAGTAAGAAACACGAAGGGCCGCGCAAGCGGCCCTTCTGCTTTCGGTAGTGCCGGCCGCTGGCCGGCAACCATGCATCGGTTTGCGGACATCATGAAGGTGCCGGCCGTTGGCCGGCAGATGGTAGTGCCGGTGGTTGCCGATACAATCGCCCCATGTCGACCGAACTCAAATCCCACCAGCTGTCCATGACCGTGCTGATGTCGCCGGAAATGGCCAATTTCTCCGGCAAGGTCCACGGTGGCGCGATCCTGCGCCTGCTCGACCAGGTCGCCTATGCCTGCGCCAGCCGCTATGCCGGCCGCTACGTGGTCACCCTGTCGGTGGACCAGGTAGTGTTCCGCCAGCCGATCGCGGTGGGCGAACTGGTCACCTTCCTTGCCTCGGTGAACTACACCGGTACCTCGTCGATGGAAATCGGCGTCAAGGTGGTGGCCGAGGACATCCTCAAGCGCAGCGTGCGCCACGCCAACAGCTGCTTCTTCACCATGGTGGCGGTGGACGAGGACGGCCGGCCGACGCCGGTTCCATCGCTGCAGCCGGCCAGTTCGGATGAAAAGCGCCGGCAGGCCGCGGCGCTGATCCGCCGCCAACTTCGGCAGGAAATGGAGCAGCGGCATCTGGAACTGCTGGCGTCCAATCCGCCGTCACCGGAAGAATGAAAGCGCGCCGACCGGGCTCGGCACCTGGCAAACCGGTAGTGCCGGCCGCTGGCCGGCAACTGCAGTAGCCTGCCTGCTGCGAGGTTGCCGGCCAGCGGCCGGCAATACCATTGCGAATTCGCCGGGCCATGCCCGGCCGATGCATTTCAGCCGGTGTTCTGCACGCCCTGCGAGACACCATTCACGCAGGCCACCAGCGCGCGCAGCAGATCGTCGTCCTCGCGCCCGCTTTCGCGCCAGCGCTGCAGCAGGTCCACCTGCAGCACGCTGATCGGGTCCACATAGGGATTGCGCAGGCGGATCGACAGCGCCAGCCGCGCGTCGTGGTCCAGCAGGGTCTGCTGCTCCATCAGCGCCAGCAGCCAGTGCCGGGTCAGCTCCAGTTCGCGCTCGACCTGCGGGAAGAACGCATCGTGCAGCTCGCCGGACAGGCGCGAGAACTGTTCGGCGATGGTGATATCCCCCTTGGACAGCACCATCGCGATGTCATCCAGGAACGTGCGGAAGAACGGCCAGTCCCGCGCCATTTCACGCAACGTGGCTTCATGGCCGGCGTCGGCGGCCGCCTGCAGGCCGCTGCCGACCCCATACCAGCCCGGAATCACCGCGCGCGCCTGGCTCCAGGCGAACACCCACGGAATCGCGCGCAGGTTGGTCAAGGCCGCATCCTGGCCGAGCCGGCGCGACGGCCGCGATCCCAGCGTCATCCGTTCAATCACATCGATCGGCGTGGCGGTACGGAAGTAGTCCATGAAACGCGGTTGGCCGACGAACGCCCGATAGACCTCGCTGCTGGAACCGGCGACCACGTCCATCACCGGCCGCCAATCATCCTCGCGCGGTTCGGCGGCACGCGGGCGCAGGCTGGCGCGCAGCACCGCACCGGTGGCCTGCTCCAGCGAACGCAATGCCAGCGCGCGGATGCCGTACTTGCGGTGGATCACCTCGCCCTGCTCGGTCACCCGCAGGCGGCCATCGATGCTGCCGCGTGGCGAGGCATCGACCGCGTGCGTGGTCTTGCCACCACCGCGGCTGATCGAGCCACCGCGGCCATGGAAGAAGGTCAGGCGCAGGCCCGCTTCGGCAGCCACTTCCAGCAGCTCCACCTGTGCGCGCTGCAGGCCCCAGCGTGATGCGGCAATGCCACCATCCTTGCTGCTGTCCGAATAGCCGAGCATCACCATCTGCACGTCCTCGCGTGCACGCAGGTGCGCGCGGTACACCGGATCGGCCAGCAGATCGCGCAGCGTCGCGGTGCCGCGCTTGAGGTCGTCCACGGTTTCGAACAGCGGCGCGATATCCAGCGGCACGTGGCCGGCGTCATCGACCAGGCCGCCACGACGCGCCAGCGCCAGCACCGCCAGCACATCGCCACGGTCGTGCGCCATCGAGATGATGTAGCTGCCCAGGGCGTCGCCACCATGCCGCGCACGGGCATCGGCCAAGGCCGCGAACACTGCATCCAAGCGCTGGTTGCCCTCATCATCGCCAACAGGCAATGGTGTTTCACCACTGGCATGCGGTGCCAGCAGGCGTGCGCGACCCGCTGTATCCAATGCGTCCCATGCCGCATCGCCCCCCAGCACTGCCGCCAGCGCGCGCGCATGCACGCTCGATTCCTGGCGCACATCCAGCCGCGCCAGATGGAAACCGAAGGTCTTCACCCGCCACAACAGGCGCTGCACCGCGAAGCCGCCGGCATGCTCGCCCCGGTTCGCGCGCAGGCTGTCGAGGATCAGCTGCAGGTCGTCGATCAGCTCGTCCGGGCCGGCATAGGCGCCGTCGGCATCATCCAGCGTGGCCTGCAGGCGTGCACGCATGCGGTCATTGAGCAACCGATACGGCATGTCGGCATGGCGTGGCCGCGACTGCACCTGCGGCAGCAACTGCTGGTAATGCGCGACGCGCGCCTGCAGTGCGTCGCTCACCCCCACCCGCTCGGTGGATTGGCTGAGCAGGCTGGCCAGCTGCAGCAGTTCCTTCTGGTAACGGCCCAGCACGGCAACGCGCTGTGCATCCAGCGTATTGCGGATGGTGTGCGCATCCACATTGGGATTGCCGTCCATGTCGCCGCCCACCCACGTGCCGAAACGCAGCAGGCGCGGCAGCGGCAGTTCCGCGCCATAGGTATCGCGCAGTGCCTGTTGCAGCGATTCGTACAGCACCGGGATCACCCGGTACAGCACCTGCACCAGATAGAAGCCGACGTGCTCGCGTTCGTCGTCCACGGTCGGGCGCACCGGCGAGGAATCGGTGGTCTGCCACGAGGCGGTCAACGCCATGCGGAAGCGCGCGGCGTCTGCGGCTGCTTCACCCGGCGTGCGCTGGCCGTCGAGGTTGTCGACCAGGCTGGCCACCATCAGCTGCTCTTTCTCCAGCAGCGCGCGGCGCACCGCCTCGGTCGGGTGCGCGGTGAACACCGGCTCGATATCGATGCGTGGCAGCCACTGTGCCAGTTCATCCAGGCCAACGCCCTGCGCCTTCAGGTGCTGCAGGGCATCCTGCAGGCCATCGGGTTGCGGCGCGGCGGCAACGGCGCGCTGGTAGTCGCGGCGGCGGCGGATGCGATGCACACGCTCGGCGATGTTGACCACCTGGAAGTAGGTGCTGAACGCACGCACCATGGTCTCGGCCTGCTGCGGTTCACGCCCGGCCAGGCCGTCGGCCAGCACGGACAGCGGGGCCTGGTTCTCGCGGCGGGCAATGGCACGCGTGCGCACGTCTTCGACGTCATCGAGAAAGGCGGCCGATACCTGCTCGACCAGCAGGTCACCGACCAGTGCACCCAGACGGCGCACGTCGTCACGCAGGGGAAGATCAGGGGAAGCGAATTCGATACTGCTGCGGTACTCGTTCATCGGCGACGCACAGGCCTCGGTCAACGGATCCAGACCCCAAGCCTAAACCAGAACGCGTGCCGTGCTGCGCTGCAGAAATGGTTTCATCTGGTAGTGCCGGCCGCTGGCCGGCAACCTCACGTTGCGCAGGTCCATGAGGTTGCCGGCCAGCGGCCGGCACTACCAGCACTGGTCAGCGCGTCTTCTTCGCCTTGCCCTGCTGCACCGGGCCGAGGTTCTGCTCCAGCCAGCGTTCGCTTTCGGCCAGCATCGTCATGATCGATTCGCGTGCGCGGTAGGCATGCGACTCGTTCGGCAGCATCACCAGGCGGGCGGTGCCGCCCAGCCCCTTCACTGCGGCAAACATGCGTTCGCTCTGCATCGGGAAGGTGCCCGAGTTGTTGTCGTCCACGCCGTGGATGAAGAGGATCGGATCCTTGATCCTGTCGGCGTAATTGAACGGCGCCATCTTCTGGTACACGTCCTGCGCCTGCCAGTAGTTGCGCTCTTCGGCCTGGAAACCAAACGGGGTGAGCGTGCGGTTGTAGGCGCCACTGCGCGCGATACCGGCCTTGAACAGGCGGGTGTGCGCGAGCAGGTTGGCGGTCATGAACGCACCGTAGGAGTGGCCACCGATGGCGATGTGCTCGCGGTCGGTCACGCCACGCCGCACCACCTCGTCCACTGCGGCCTGCGCATTGGCCACCAACTGTTCGATGTAGGTGTCGTTGGGTTCCTTGTCGCCTTCGCCGATGATCGGCATCGACGGGCTGGCCAGCACCACATAGCCCTTGGCCAGGAACGCCTGCGGGCCCCAGTAGCTGATCGCGTTGAAGCGGTACGGCGAATCGGTCACCTGGCTGGCGGCCGCCGCGCTCTTGAACTCACCCGGGTAGGCCCACATCAGCAGCGGCCGCGGACCATCGCGCTTGGGGTCATAGCCCGGCGGCAGCAGCAGGGTCGCGGTCAGGTCCACGCCGTCCTTGCGCTTGTAGCGGATCTGCTCCTTCTGCACGCCCTTCAGCTGCGGCAGCGGATGGGCGAAATGAGTCAGCGCACGCGGTGCGGCGTTGGTGTCGGCCAGCGACTGCACGTAGAAGTTGGTCGGCTCGTCCGGGCTCTCGCGGCTGATCAGCAGCGAACTGGCCTGCGCATCCAGCAGCGTTACCGGCGCGGCGTAGGTCGGTGCCTGCGAATGGAACAGGCGGGTTGCCTTGCCGCTGGCCACGTCGAAGCGATCAACGAACGGACGGTCGCCTTCCGGCGATGCACCGGCACCGGCCAGGTACAGGCTGCCGCCATCAGCGGTGGTCTGCAGCAGCGAGCGGCCGCGGTCATCACTGGCCATCAGCGGGCGGCCCGGATCGGCGTAGCGGTCCTGCGCGTCGCGATCCCACAGCAGCCTGGCATCGGCGCTGGCGTTGTCCGGTGCGATCAGCCAGGTCTTGCTGCGGCGGGTCTTCCACCACGATTCGTTGAGCAGGGCCAGGTCGCCGCGGCCCCAGCTGATGCCGGCATAGCGGCTGCCGAGCTGGGCCAGGGTCACCGGCGGCGTGTCGAACGGTGCGGCCTGCATGAACACCGCATCGCGCACCTTGGCTTCCCTGTTCGGGTCGCCACCATCCTGCGCTTCGGCCCAGACCAGGGTGGCATCGGCATCGCCACGCCAGCTGATGTCACGCACGCCGGTCACTTCGGCATCGTTGCCGGTCGGCAGGCCTTCCACCAGCGGCCGTACGGCCACGGTATGCACCAGCTTGCCGGTGCTGCGGTCGAGCACTTCGATACGGCGCGGGAAGCTGCTCAGCGGCACCACGTAGGAGTACGGACGCTGCACCGGCTGGCTGAGCACGAAGCGGCCGTCGGGCGACACCGCAAAACCCATGAAGATGCCGGCCGCACCGATGGCACGGCTCTGCCCGTCCAGGCCCACTTCCATCGGTTGGGTGGTGGCGTAGTAATCGAACTGGCGCGCGTCGGCCTCGTTCTTCAGCAGGTCCTGGTAGGTGCGGATGGACACCACGCCACCGCCCTGGCTGGTCTGCTGCACGGCCGGGCCGGTCGGGATGCCATCTGCAGCCGGGGCGGCGCCAAGGTTGGCCGGGCGGGTGAACACCACCAGGCCTCGGCTGTCCGGCAACCACTGGTAGCCACTGCCCAGAACGGTGTTCAGGCCGGCGACCAGGCGACGGGCGCTGCCGCCAGCCACGTCCACCAGCCACAGCTCATTGGCCCCGGTAGCGGCATCGACCTGGTTGAAGGCCAGCCACTTCTGGTCCGGCGACCACGTCAGGCTGGCGATCGACAGCGAGGCCGGCAACCCGCTGATCTGCCGCTCCTTGCCGTCAGCCACATTCATCAACCACAGCTTCTGGCCGAAGCTGAAGCGGCTGTCAGAGAAGGTTTTCGGATTGATGCGCAGGCCCGCGAGTTTCAGCTCCGGCTGCGCCACCACCTGGATCGACGGCAGCGACGGCATCTGCATCAGCGCGGCGACATCCCGGCGCGGCGACAGGAACAGCGACGGCGCCCGCGGCGCGTCGACCACGGCCTGCAGTGCGGCCGAGGGCAGCTCGTAACCGGCCACGCCCTGCGCCTGCGCCGCGGCCGCCTGCGGTGCGGCAGCCCAGGCCTGCGGGACCACCGCCAGCAGGGCCATCGACAGGACCAGGCCAGTCAAGCGCCGGTTGCGGCGTGCGTGCGTGCTCATCATTGTTCCACCTGTTCGCTGCGTGAAGCCCTCGACCTTAACAGGCCATGCACCTCCGCCCATCTGCCGATGGTTGGGTCATCGCCGTGTCACAGCGGAGGCGCGATATAATGGGCATCCTCCCCTGCCGAGGGGCGCTGCGACCGGATCCCTGAGACCGGCCAGGCTCGGCCAGGTGGCTTTGCAACAACGGCGCCCGGCCAGATGCGAGCATCCGCTCGCCCACAACCGGAGCTACTGCATGAATGCTGTTGCCAAGACCTTCTCCACCGAAGGCGATTACAAGATCCGCGACATCACCCTGGCCGACTGGGGCCGCAAGGAACTGGACATCGCCGAGCACGAGATGCCGGGCCTGATGTCCATCCGCCGCAAGTACCAGACCGAGCTGCCGCTGAAGGGCGTGCGCGTGACCGGCTCGCTGCACATGACCATCCAGACCGCGGTGCTGATCGAGACCCTGAAGGACATCGGCGCCGACGTGCGCTGGGCTTCGTGCAACATCTTCTCGACCCAGGACCACGCCGCTGCGGCGATCGCCGCCACCGGCACTCCCGTGTTCGCCTGGAAGGGCGAGTCGCTGGAAGAGTACTGGGACTGCACCCTGGACGCGCTGACCTTCACCCTGCCCGACGGCACCCTGACCGGCCCGGAGCTGGTGGTCGACGACGGCGGTGACGTGACCCTGCTGATCCACAAGGGCTACGAACTGGAAAACGGCAGCACCTGGGTCGACGAAAAGGCCGCTTCGCACGAAGAGCAGGTCATCAAGAACCTGCTCAAGCGCGTGGCCAAGGAGCGCCCGGGTTACTGGGGCCGCGTGGTCAAGGACTGGAAGGGCGTTTCGGAAGAAACCACCACCGGCGTGCACCGCCTGTACCAGCTGGCCCAGGCCGGCACCCTGCTGATCCCGGCGATCAACGTCAACGACTCGGTCACCAAGAGCAAGTTCGACAACCTGTACGGCTGCCGCGAGTCGCTGGCCGATGGCCTCAAGCGCGCGATGGACGTGATGCTGGCCGGCAAGGTCGCCGTGGTCTGCGGCTACGGTGACGTCGGCAAGGGCTGCGCCGCGTCGCTGCGTGCCTACGGCGCGCGCGTGGTGGTCACCGAGATCGATCCGATCTGCGCCCTGCAGGCGGCGATGGAAGGCTTCGAGGTCAACACCATCGAATCCACCCTGGGCCGTGCCGACCTGTACGTCACCACCACCGGCAACAAGGACATCATCCGCATCGAGCACCTGAGCGCGATGAAGGACCAGGCCATCGTCTGCAACATCGGCCACTTCGACAACGAGATCCAGGTCGATGCGCTGGTCGACTTCCCGGGCGTGAAGCACGTCAACATCAAGCCGCAGGTGGACAAGTACATCTTCCCCAACGGCAATGCGATCTTCCTGCTGGCCGAAGGCCGCCTGGTCAACCTCGGCTGCGCCACCGGCCACCCGAGCTTCGTGATGTCCAACTCGTTCGCCAACCAGACCCTGGCCCAGATCGACCTGTGGGCCAACAAGGGCACCTACGAGAACAAGGTGTACCTGCTGCCGAAGAAGCTGGACGAAGAAGTGGCCCGTCTGCACCTGGAAAAGATCGGCGTGAAGCTGACCACCCTGAGCCAGGAACAGGCCGACTACATCGGCGTGCCGGTGGAAGGTCCGTTCAAGCCGGATCATTACCGCTACTGATGCCGTGCGCGGGGTCGGATTCCTTTCCGCAGGAAAGGGCTCTGACCCCAGCAACGGATGCACACGGACGGGCGCCTTCGGGCGCCCGTTCTGCATCCGGGCACCCGCCGCCGCGTTCCGCGCGTCCTGTCACAGAGCCCTAAGCAGTCGCTTGCTACGCTCTGTTCCCGCCAACGGCCCCGGCGCGGGATGTTGCAATGCCCAGCCCGCCGCGCGGCCGCCACGGCCCCCCCGTTCCATGGTTCGCCCCATGCCTGCCGCCCGCAGGCCATGCGCCAGGACGCAGACATCAAAGGATAGACATGCAGCGCAGCAGTGAACGTATGACCCGGGCCATCAAGCCCCTCATGACCCTGTGCTGGGTGGCCCTGCTGGCCGCCTGCACCCCGCCCTCCGGTGAAGCCCAGGCCACGACGCCTGCAGCCGCCACCGAACAGGCCAACACCGACGGCAAGGCGGCCAGCGCCCCGGCAGCGGCCGCCGGCAGCACCGCCTGCGCCAATCCGGCATCGCCGGTGCAGACCCTGATCTGCAACGACCCCGCCCTGTTGAAGCAGGAAGGCGAGCTGGCCAAGGCCGAAGCCGCCGCAAGCCAAACCCTCGATGCCGCCGGCAAGGCCAAGCTGCAGGCCGAGCAGCAGCGCTGGATCCAGCACACGCGCGACCTGTGCAGCGACGCGCACTGCCTGCAACAGGTATCTGCCGACCGCCTCAAGGTACTGTCGGCCACGCGCGACGGTCTGGTCGACCAGGACGCCTGCGAAGTGCCCGACGGCCAGCAGCAGTGCGTGGACATGCTGGTGCTGCGCGACCCCAACAGCCAGCTGGCGACCTTCAACACGCTGCTGGGTGAAAACGGCCAAAAAGGCAGCCTGCTGGGCTGCACGGCGGCAACCAACATCGGCGCCGGCCACAACGCCCTGCTGGCGGCCAACTGCACCCTGGAAACAGCCACCGGCAAGCGCAACGTGCAGCTATGCAGCAACCAGATGGTCGGCCAGTTCGCCATCGAACCGGCACCGGCTGCCTACGGCACCGAGGCCACCCGCCAGCTGCTCGGCTTCACCCAGCAGCACTGCGCCGGCTGACATCAGCCGGGCGGGCACGGCTCCCTTTTCCTCATTGAAGGACGATGACCATGGCAACGGATTCCACTCTCACCCGCGAACAGCTGTCCACGCTGTTCCTCAACACCGAACTGGGCGGCAACACCCGCCACCTGGACCATTTCTCATACGCCCAGGAGGGCACCAGCGCCTACTCGTTCGGCCTGGTGCAGTTCGACGTCGGCGGCAACCCCCAGGCCAGGCGCTTCCTGCGCGACAACGGCTTCACCAACGGTGACATCGAACTGCTGTCCCAGCACGGGGGGCTGAGCACACAGCAGCTGGCCGCGCTCGACGCCAAGCTGCAGGCCATTCCGCAGGCCAACATCGACCAGCTCACCAACGCCAAGCTGGACAGCGCCATCGAGCGCGTCGACGAGGCCATCGCCAAGGTGCGTGCGACCAACCCGGCCGCCGCCGATGCCATCGTGGCAAACCCGGAACTGCAGCTGGCCATGGCCGACTATGACAACCAGTTCGGCAGCATGGGCCCGCAGTTCATCAACTATCTGGCCGGCAACGCGGAGAAGCTGCAGGGCGGTACCGTCCAGGCCGGCGATCCACCAAGCCGGGCCGACGTGCAGACCTTCGTCGATGCGACCAAATTCGGCATCCAGTCGCCTGCGGCCGTGACCAGCCGCGATCAACGCTTCGACACGGCCATGACCCAGCTGGGCATCACCCCAACCCATGCCCCCTCGCACGGCTCGCCCAGCACACCCGGTGCGTCGGCTGGCAGTGGCGTGCTGGTGAACGGCGCAAAGGGCGATGAGGTGCAGGCCATGCAGCAGAAGCTGGCCGACCTCGGCTACACGGGCAAGGACGGTGCACCGCTGGTGGCCGACGGTCACTTTGGCCCGGGCACCCTGCAGGCGGTCCAGCAGTTCCAGCGCGATCATCAGCTGACGGTGGACGGCAAAGCCGGCAGCGGCACCTTGGGTGCGCTGGAGGCGGCAAGCCAGCAGCATCAGCAGGCCGAATCAGCAGCACCGAGCATGGCCACGCCCGGGCACGCCGACAATCCGCGATACCAGCAGGTCGTGGAAAAGCTGGAAACGTTGGAACAGCAGCGCAGCCAAGGTGGACTATCGCCGCTGTTCCATGACCGCGGCCAGCTGGAGAATGCCGCTGGACAGGTCGCCTACGAGTCCAAGCTTGTCGGCATGTCACAGGTGGACACCGTGGTGGCGCGCCCCGACGGCCAGGGTGTATTCGCGGTGCAGGGCCAGCTGGGCGATCCTGCCGCGCATCGCACCTACATCGACCTTGCGCAGGCGGTCAGCCAGGATCTGCCATCCAGCACTCGCCAGAGCGAAGCGTTGAACGCCGAACAGACACAACGACAGGCGCAGGAACAGGCACAGGCACAGCAGCCGCTGTCGCGCTGATCTGCGATGGATCGGATCCACGCACAGCGTGGATCCTGTCATCCGGTTCGGTATCCACGCGCGGCGTGGCTCTACTGCATGCGCTGGCGGTCGTCGCCGAGGGCGAGGCGGCACTGTTCGCGGAACGCAAGCTGCCACGCGGGCAGATCAAAGCGCTCGCGCTCCTGGAATGACACCGTCTCGGCGGCCAGCACGTAACAGCGGTTGTGCGACAACCGTAGTGCCGCCTCCCTATCGCCGATCCGCCAACACCGATCGATGCAGGCCTGCATCAACGCATAGTCCGGGTTGTTCCTGGCACCGCCAAAGGCGAAGCCCATCTGCTGCGCCATCGCCACCACCGGATCCTCACCAGCATGCGCCGATTTCAGGATGCGCAGCACGCCTGCTTCGGGCACGCCAAAGGCCCAGTTGGCCAGCACGGCCGAGCGCGCCGCGCGCACCGCCAGCTCGGCATTGCGCAACCGCATGTGCTGGCCAGCGAGCATGGCCCAGCCCTTCTGCAGGTCTGGAAAAGCCGCGGTTGCGGCGTCGAGCAGTGGGATCGCAGCGGCGGGCTCGCCCGCTGCTACATGTCCCTGCGCCAACTCGACAAGCCGCAGAGGCGAGTCTGCGTCGTCCACATCATGCGCGCGCGGATCCCACTCGTCGTCATCCCACGCATCCTCGTCCAGCGCGCGATTGATGCCCAACCAGTGCACGAACACGTCCAGCGAAGAATGGCTGTAGACCATCCTGCCCTCGTCATGGGACATCTCGCAGACCAGCGGCAATGCGCCTTCGCGCCCCAATGGCCAGTACAGCCCGAAACAATCGCCGTTGCCCAACGCGCCTTCGGCGATCGGCAGAAAACCCTGCGGTGGATACGGGCCCGCTGCCACTTCGGTGTCAAAGGTCAGGTCGTGGAGGTGAGCGGGTGCGCGCATGCTGGAGCCTGGGAAAGCCGACGTGCAGTATCGCAGGGTGCGGCAATAGCCTCGGTCAAGGCAATGCCCGCGCGCGGCGCTACGATATGCCCATGACCCCGGCCATCAACCTGCTCAAGCGCGAGAAGATCGCCCATACCGTGCACAGCTACGTGCACGATGCCCATGCCGAATCCTACGGCGGCGAAGCCGTCGAAAAGCTGGGCCTGGACCCGGCACAGGTATTCAAGACCCTGCTGGCCAGCACCGAAACGCACGAACTGCTCGTTGCCATCGTGCCGGTGGCCGGCCAGCTTGATCTGAAAGCACTGGCCGAGGCGGCCGGCTGCAAGAAGTGCGAGATGGCCGCCGTCGATGCCGCGCAGCGCGCAACCGGCTATCTGGTCGGCGGCATCAGCCCGCTTGGGCAGAAGAAGCGCCTGCGCAGTTTTCTCGACGCCAGCGCGCAGGCACTGCCCACCCTGCACGTCAGCGCGGGACGGCGTGGCCTGGAAGTGGAGCTGGCACCGGCCGACCTGCTGCACCTGACCGGCGGCCACTACGCCGCGATCGGCAGGCCCCGTTGATGCGCTGGCCCTGGTCCACATCGCCGCCACCGCGGCTGGCCGACCCGCAGGCCGATGTGCTGCTGCAGGACCTGCTGTCGCGCGATGCCAGTCGTATCCATGCCGCCAGCAGCAGCCTGGCGCGGTTGTTCAGCGCTACGACGCTGGATGCGCTGACGCCGCAGACCGAGCGGATCGAGCAGGCCTGCCAGGGCGTGCAGCTTGGCGGTGCGCTGGTCAGCAACGATGTTCACCTGCAAGCCGCACTGCGCCGCCTGCGTTATTGGCGTGAGCGCAAAGGCTGCCTGTGCGCGCTGTATCCGGATTACCTGTTCTTCGACCCACGCCGGCTCATCGAGCAGAGCCATGTGCGGCTGCTGGAACAGGGCGTGGCCGAGGATGGCTGGGGCGACCGCCATCGGGTGGCCTGCACCTGCTGCGGCCAGCACTGGGATGCCACCGACCGTGAGTACCACTACCCGTGGTGGGAGTGGACCTTGCTCGCCATTGATTGAAGCCACGCGTGGCGTGGCTCTACTGCGAAGGCGGATCCACGCCAAGCCTGGTTGTGCCGGCTCCCGCTACGAAAGCCAGGAGAGCACGTCCTTCATTCGTTGAGAGCAAAGGTCACCGGCACGTCCATCACACTCATGGCGGGCAACGCGGGCTGTTGCGCGTCGCGTTGCATGGCCCACGAGCGGAGCCCCTTGGCCGCTGCCGCGTCCAGCACCGCGTGACCACTGGACACGCGTACCACGGCCGCGACAATCCTGCCGTCCTCGTTCACCAGCGCCTTCAGCTGCACTTTGCCCTGCAACCCGTCACGTACAGCCGCAGAGGGGTACTCGGGGAATTCACGCCTCCAGTTGCCGCTGGCCGCAGGGAACAGTGTCGCCTTGGACGACAGCGGGCAGCGCGCAGGGAATCGCAGCACCAGTGACAGCGGCTGCGCGGACGGCTGAGGTTCCGCAGCGGCCTTGCATACCGCCATCGACACCGCTTCCAGCATGCGTTGCTGGCGCACCAGCGCTTCCGCATCCGCAGCCACGACGTGCAGCGTGCAGCGCCCTTGATGGGCACGCGCCTCCATGCTGCTGACGCCCACATCCTGGATCGATGCCGCGTTGCTCAATCCACCGCATGCGGCGTTGGCATCGTAACGCTGGGCTGAACTCTCGGCTGAACCCAGCAAGGCGCCCAGCGCCACCGCCAACGGCATCCACGTTCTGATCGTCATCGTTGCTTCCTGCTGTGATGGAAACAGCATCGTATCCCGCGGTGGCCGCAGCGGATTTCACATCGCAGTGCGCTGACGCGCATCGCGATGCTGTGTTCTCAGGGCCGCCAGTTGGCGTTGTTCTCCCAGAACGCCACCGCGCGCTGATAGGCTTCGCGGTCCAGCGGCACGCCCGAACCACCCTCCTCCACGCCCAGCGCATTGCGCATCATGGTGATCGGCGCCATCGGCACTTCTTCCGGCTCGGCGGTATAGATGCAGCCGACGATGCCCCAGTCCGCATCGATGGGTGAACCTTCCTTGGCCAGCTGCTCGGCGCTGTACAGGATCACCACCAGGTAATTGGCCCGTGGCGATTCCACGCCCTCGAACCAGCGCACCAGCACCGGCAGTTCCTCACGGTTGCGCGCCTCGTAGCCGCTGCGCAGCAGGTGCCGGTTGGCATCGGTGACCGGCACGGTCAGGCAGCGCGTGCTGGTCCAGTTCTCATAGACGAACAGCTTGCAGAACGGTGCATAGCCATCGAGCACCTTCAGCGGCGGGTGCGCGTTGAGATGCGCCTGGAACTGCTCGGCGCTGCAGTCCTGGATGGTGTTGCCGCGCGGTACGCGCGGGAACAGGCGGGGGCGGGCGAAATCGGTGAGGACGATGGACATGGCGCGACGTGATCGAAGAATCCGCTGCACAGGGTAACCGCCACCGGCGGTGCAAGGGGAGCAGGCCGAGAGTCACTGGCATCCGAACCGGACTTGCCCCACCCTGCCTTCGACCCACCGTAGGGATTGCAGGCTCATGGATGCAGCACGCGCGTTGTCCCCTTCCCCTCGATCACACCAACGGCCTCTGCTGAAGGCAGTAGCGGCTGTGCTTCTCGCTCCGCCCCTGCTGTTCGCTGCCGCCCTGATCTGGCCGTTGCCAGCGCCGCCGCCACCCGATGTCGGCAACAGCCGGGTGATCATCAATGCGCGGGTGGTGGACGTGCAGAACGGCGTTGCCAGCGCGCCCACCACTGTAACGGTGCGCAACGGCACCATCATCGCCATCGGCAATGGCCCCCACGACGCCACCTTGCACGTATTCGACGCCGGTGGCCGCTGGCTGCTGCCTGGCTTCTGGGACATGCATACCCATGCACTGCAGCTGTCTCCGCAACTGCAGTTCCCGTTGATGCTGGCCAACGGCATCACCGGCACCCGCGACATGATGGACTGCCCGCAGCCGACCGATCCACTGATCGCCTGCGTCGCTGACAAGCGTCGCTGGAACGCACAGGCCATCGCTGGCACGTTGACCGCGCCGCGATTCGTGCAGGTGGCAAGCTTCTACTTCGAAGACCCTGCGCTGGCACCACAGGACGCCGTCCGTCGCGCGCGTGAGTACGCCGAGCGCGGCGTGGATGCACTGAAGGTCTACAACCGGCTGCGCCCGGATACCTACCAACGGCTGGCTGCCGAGGCGCGGCAACTGCATCGTCCGCTGGTGGGCCACCTGCCCAGGGCGGTGGCGCTGGAAGAGGCACTGCAGGCCGGACAGCACAGCTTTGAACACGCGCATCTGTTCGTTCGCCACTGCTCCGGCTCCGCAGCTGCATGGCGCAGCGGGACGCTGGACGGTGAAGACCCGACAGCCTTGGCCGAGCACTTGGTGGACAGCTATGCGCCTGCAAGGTGCAAGGCCGCCTTCGCGCTGATGCAGGCCAGCGGCAGCGCCTTCGTGCCCACTCATGTCACCCGCGAGGAGGATGCCCGCGCGCGCGATCCGGGCTTCATCGATGATCCGCGACTGGCGTACCTCGATCCGCTTTCGCGCTGGGCCTGGCGCGACGACCTGCAGGCCACGGTCACCCGCCATCCAGGCCAACGTGGCGAGCGCGCACTGCACGCCTATTTCAATCATGGCCTGGCACTGACCGGCGCTGCGCACCGCGCCGGTGTTCCGGTGCTGGTGGGCACCGACACCGGGCTTGGCGGCTTCCGTTATCACGATGAACTGCAACTGCTGCACCAGGCCGGACTCAGCCAGGCCGACGTGCTGCGCGCAGCCACGTTGCACGCCGCACAGCACCTTCGCCTGCAGGCCCGGCATGGCAGTGTCGAGGTCGGCAAAGCGGCCGACCTGGTGCTGCTGGACGGCAATCCTCTGCTGGACATCGGCAACAGCCGGCGCGTGCATGCGGTGCTGCTGGCCGGCCACCTCTACGACCGTCCAAGGCTGGATGCACTGCTGGCCTACTCCCGCGCGCAGGCACGCTCACCTGCGGTGATGGCGCGGCTGCTGTGGGGATTCGTGACAAGCCCGGTCAGCGCGGAACTGTAGCGACTGCCTTGTTTTACATCCATCTCGATGGAGAGATATAATTCTCCGCACCCGACGCCGCCGCCCGTGCCATGACCACCATCAGCTTCGAGTTCTATCCGCCCAAGACCGACGAACAGCGCACCCAGCTGGACCGTGCCGCGGCCAAGCTGAAGACGTATGCCCCCGAGTACGTGTCCTGTACCTTCGGCGCCGGTGGCTCGACCCTCAGCTACACCTCCGAGACCGTGCGCCATCTCAACCAGCACCACGGCTTCGACGCGGCACCGCACCTGTCCTGCGTGGGCGGTACCCGCCAGGAGATCCGCGAGCTGCTGACGCTGTACCGCGCCATCGGCTGCCAGCGCATCGTCGCCCTGCGCGGCGACCTGCCGTCGGGCATGGGTTTTCCCGGTGACATGCGCTATGCCTCCGAACTGATCGCCTTCATCCGTGCCGAGCACGGTGACGCCTTCCGCATCGAAGTGGGCGCGTATCCGGAAACGCATCCGCAAGCGCAGGACGCCCTGCTCGACCTGAAGCACTTCAAGGCCAAGATCGACGCCGGTGCCGATGCCGCCATCACCCAGTACTTCTTCAACCCGGATGCCTACTTCCACTTCGTCGACGAAGTGCAGCGGCTCGGCGTGCAGGTGCCGATCACCCCGGGCATCATGCCGATCTCCAACTTCAGCCAGCTGCGCCGTTTCTCCGAACAGTGCGGCGCGGAAATCCCGCGCTGGATCAGCCGCAAGATGCAGGCCTACGGTGACGACGCCGAATCGGTGCGCGCCTTCGGCGCCGAAGTGGTGGCCAAGCTGTGCCAGCGCCTGGTCGAAGGCGGCGCACCGGGCCTGCACTTCTACACCTTGAACCTGGCCAAGCCGACGGTCTCGGTACTGAAGCTGCTGCAAGGCTGAAAAGTACGCTGCGTTATCGCAATCGGCGCTACGCTGCGTCGATGAAGCTCGTCCCGTCCCTGTTGCTGGTCCTGCTGCTGCCCGGTGTCTGCGCCGGTGTGCAGGCGCAGACCACGCGCTTGAACCGCTGCACCGATCCGCAGGGGCAAAGTGTCTATACCGACCGCCCCTGCGACAGCCTGGGCGCGCAGTCCCGGCGGCCACCGCCGGCGCCTTCCGGCAATACCCTGCAGCGCGACAGCCTCGGCAGCAGCTGCCCGCGCCGGCTGAGCGAACTGGTGCAGGCTTTGCACACGGCGGTCGGCATCGGTGATGTGAACCGGCTTTCTTCGCTGTACCTGTGGGGCGCGGTGTCCGATGCCGGCGCACAGCGGATTCTTGGCCAGCTGGAATCGGTGGTGCGGCGGCCGCTGGTGGACGTGGTGCCGGTGTATCCGCGCCAGGATCTGGATGAGGGCCAGGGCATCGCCTCACAGGATCCGGAAACGGTGCCGATGCCGGCTGCACGGCGCCATCCGATCGGGTTGCGGTTGGAGCAGACCCTGCCGGGCAGCGCCACGCGCGCGGCGACCGTGCTTGGGCTGCGGCGGCAGTATGGGTGTTTCTGGATTACGTTGTGAGCGGGTGCTGCTGAACCGCCATCCACGCATGGCGTGGATCTACTGGTCGCTGCGTGGCGTGGGTCTGCTCATCCACGCATGGCGTGGATCTACTTGCTTGCGCCCCTGTGTATCGCGCTACACCGGCCATAGTCCGCGGATGGCGGCGATACCCTGCCCGCCATGCCGGCGTGCCTCGGCCACATGCTGCGGTGTCATGCCGCCGAGCGCATAGATCGGCAGCGAGACCTGGGCGCGCAGCGCGGCGAAGGCCTCCCACCCCAACGGCATTGCATCGGGATGGCTCGCAGTGGCCTGCACCGGCCCCAGCACGGCGAAGTCGCAGCCCAGCCGCTGTGCGGCCAGCAGCTGCTCAAGCCCGTGGCAGGAGGCGGCCACCAGCTGCCCGGGCGGCAGCGGCCGTTCCTGCAGCGACTGCAGCTGCTCGCTGCCCAGGTGCACGCCAACGCCGAGGGTGCGCGCCAGTTCGATATCGCGGTTGAGCAGCCACTGCACACCGCGCCGATGCGCGCGCACGGCCTGCTCGATCACGCCCTGACGCTGCGGATGCTCGGCGGGCAGGCGCAGCTGGATGCGTTGCTGCCCCGAAGCCACCGCCTGCTGCAGCTGGCCGTGCCAACGCTGCAGGCCACCCTCATCGATGTCCGGCGCAGGGGTGATCAGGTAGCAGTCCGGCTGGCGCAGTGCGGCCACCACCGGCAGGTCGGCCGGCGGCATTGAATAACGGGCCAGCTTGTCCGGCGTCACCCAGGTGATGGCCTGGCCCTCGCGTCCACGCGGGGCGCCCTTCCAGCTGCGCACGTGGCGCACTTCCAGGGTCAGGTCCTTGTCCGGGTAGCGCTGCGGCACGTCCATGATCCACTCGCCCACCTCGGCCTCGATGCCCAGCTCCTCGTGCAGCTCGCGCACCAGTGCCTGTTCGGAGGTCTCACCGGGCTCGCGCTTGCCGCCCGGGAATTCCCAGAGGCCGGCCATGTCGCGGCTTTCGGTACGGCGGTTGAGCAGGATGCGGCCGCGGGCGTCGGTGATGACGGCGGCTACGACGTGGATCGATCGTTTCGGGGAAGGCATGGCCGAAGCATGCCGAAAAGCGGGGCACCGGCGCAATCGCCGGGCGCTTCAAGGCCCAGAACAGGAAAGCCCCGCTTTCGCGGGGCTCTCCGGGGGATCAGCTCAGCTGGCCGTGGCAGTGCTTGTACTTCTTGCCGCTGCCGCACGGGCACGGATCGTTGCGACCGATCTTGGGCTCGTCACGCTGCAGCTGCGCCACGCCCTGCTGGGCGGCCTCCACCTGCGCCGCCTCTTCGTCGGCGCCGTAGCCGCCAGCGTCCTGGTGCTGGAACTGCGACTGGCTCAGGCGGGCTTCCACCTGCTGGCGCTCGGCCGCTTCCAGTGCCTGCACTTCCTCGTCGCTGCGGATGCGCACGCGGGCCAGCAGGGTCACCACTTCGCGCTTGACGTTCTCCAGCATGTCCGAGAACAGCTCGAAGGCTTCCTTCTTGTATTCCTGCTTCGGCTGCTTCTGCGCATAACCGCGCAGGTAGATGCCCTGGCGCAGGTAATCCATGCGCGCCAGGTGCTCTTTCCAGCTCTGGTCGAGCACGGTCAGCATCACGTGCTTCTCCAGCGCGCGCATGGTCTCTTCGCCCACGCCCGCTTCCTTCTCGGCGAAGTGCTGGTTGATGCGCTCCTGCACCTTGGCGGTGATGCCTTCGGCGTCCAGTTCCTCGTGCGACTTGACCAGATCGGTCAGCGACATGTCCACACCGAAGTCCGACTGCAGGGTAGCTTCCAGGCCACGCAGGTCCCACTGCTCGTCCACCGAGTTCGGCGGCACGAAGCGGGCAACGATGTCGAAGATCACGTCGTCGCGGATGCCATCGACGTTGTCCTTCACCGACTCGGCGTCCAGCAGTTCGTCGCGCTGGGCGTAGATCACCTTGCGCTGGTCGTTGTTGACGTCGTCGAAATCCAGCAGGTTCTTGCGGATGTCGAAGTTGTGGGCCTCGACCTTGCGCTGCGCCTTTTCAATCTGGCGGCTGACCAAGCGGTCTTCGATGACGTCGTCTTCCTTCATGCCCATCATGCGCATGGCCTTCTGCACCCAGTCGGAGGCGAAGATGCGCATCAGGTTGTCTTCCAGCGACAGGTAGAAACGGGACGAGCCCGGATCACCCTGGCGGCCCGAACGGCCACGCAGCTGGTTGTCGATACGACGCGATTCGTGGCGTTCGGTGCCGACGATGTGCAGGCCGCCGGCCGCCTTGACCGCGTCATGGCGCTTCTGCCACTCGGCCTTGATCGCGGCCTTCTGCTCGTCGGTCGCGCCTTCACCCAGCTCGTGGATTTCCGCTTCCAGCGAACCGCCCAGCACGATGTCGGTACCACGACCGGCCATGTTGGTGGCGATGGTCACGGCGGCCGGACGACCGGCGTTGGCAACGATGGTCGCTTCGCGGTCGTGCTGCTTGGCGTTGAGCACTTCGTGCTTCACACCCGCCTTGCGCAGGTGCTCGGACAGCATTTCCGAGGTTTCGATCGAGGTGGTACCCACCAGCACCGGCTGGCCGCGCTTGGCGCACTCTTCGATGTCGGCCAGCACCGCATTGAACTTGCCTTTGCGGTTGAGGAACACCTGGTCCGGGCTGTCCTTGCGGATGGTCGGGCGGTTGGTCGGGATCACCACCACTTCCAGGCCATAGATGCTCTGGAATTCGAACGCTTCGGTATCGGCCGTACCGGTCATGCCGGACAGCTTCTTGTACATGCGGAACAGGTTCTGGAAGGTGATGCTGGCCAGCGTCTGGTTCTCGCGCTGGACCGGCACGCCTTCCTTCGCTTCCACCGCCTGGTGCAGGCCATCGGACCAGCGGCGGCCGGCCAGGGTACGGCCGGTGAATTCGTCGACGATGACCACTTCGCCATCGCGCACGATGTAGTCCACATCGCGCTGGTAGATGGCGTGCGCGCGCAGGGCGGCGTTGAGGTGGTGGACCACGGTCAGGTTCTGCGCCGCGTACAGGCCTTCGGTCTCGGCATCGAGGATGCCCGCTTCCACCAGCAGCTGTTCGGCGTGCTCCATGCCCGCCTCGGACAGGTGCACCTGCTTGCCCTTCTCATCGACCCAGAAGTCGCCTTCGCCGTCTTCCGCTTCCTGCTTGACCAGGTTCGGCACGATGCGGTTGACGCGGATGTACAGCTCCGGGGAATCGTCGGCCGGGCCGGAGATGATCAGCGGGGTACGCGCTTCGTCGATCAGGATGGAGTCGACTTCGTCGACGATGGCGTAGTGCAGGCCGCGCTGGTAGCGGTCAGCCTTGGACAGCGCCATGTTGTCGCGCAGGTAGTCGAAACCGAATTCGTTGTTGGTGCCGTAGGTGATGTCCGAACCATAGGCTTCGCGCTTGTCGCTGTGCGGCATGCCCGGGTAGACCACGCCCACGCTCAGGCCCAGCCAGTTGTACAGCTTGCCCATCTGCGCGGCATCGCGGCGGGCCAGGTAGTCGTTCACGGTGACCACGTGCACGCCCTTGCCTTCCAGCGCGTTGAGGTACACCGGCAGGGTCGCCACCAGGGTCTTGCCTTCACCGGTGCGCATTTCTGCGATCTTGCCCAGGTGAAGCACCATGCCGCCGATCAGCTGCACGTCGTAGTGGCGCATGCCCAGCACGCGGCGACCGGCCTCGCGGCAGACCGCGAACGCTTCGGGCAACACCTTGTCCAGGGCTTCACCACCGGCGATGCGCTGCTTGAATTCCGGCGTCTTGGCCTGCAGCTGCTCGTCGGAAAGCTTCTCGATCTCCGGCTCCAGCGCATTGATCTTGGCGACGATGCGGTTGAGCTGGCGCAGCTGTCGTTCATTACGACTGCCAAATACGCGGGTAAGCAGGCTGTTGATCATTGAGGGAACCGGGTTGGATGGAAATGCCGCACGGCTCCGGGAAGGATCCGTCCGCCGCAAACGAATCAGGGCGCCTGGCGCCCTGTCGATGGCAACACCCATTGTAGCTTGGGATGGGCCGCTGGGGTTTCAACCCTGTGGCGGCATTGGCATCCGAACATTCCGGTAGTGCCGGCCGCTGGCCGGCAATCCGCGATGTTGCCGAAGATCATGAGGTTGCCGGCCAGCGGCCGGCACTACCGCCCCCGGAGTACGGGGGCCCGATTCAACCGCGGGTGATGCGCCCGACCGGGGTATTGCCGCCATCGCCGAGGAACTTGCGCGGGTTGACCACGTTGCCGTTCTCCCACACCTCGAAGTGCACGTGGGCGCCGGTCGAACGACCGGTGGAACCGGCCTTGGCCACTTCCTGGCCGGCACGGACGAGGTCGCCGACCTTCACCACCAGGCGCGAATTGTGCGCGTAGCGGGTGACGTAGCCGTTGCCGTGGTCCACATCGACCACGTTGCCGTAGCCGCCCTTGACCCCGGAGAAGCTGACCACGCCGTCGGCCACCGACATCACCGGGTCACCGACGCGGGCGTGGAAGTCCATGCCCTTGTGGGTGGCGGCACCGCGACCGAACGGGTCGGCACGGGTACCGAAGCCGGACGTGACGTAGCTGTTGCGGATCGGCATGCGCGAAGGCACGGCGTTCTGCTGCAGCTGGTGGTCGAACATCAGCGATTCCATCACCGACAACTGGCGGCCTGAAGCAGCGAAGCGCTGCTCCAGCACCTGTAAGTCGGCGTTGACGTCCTTCACCGGGATGTCGGCGGTCGGGCCGCCGGCATCGCCGTCACCGAGGCCGGGGGTCTCGTTGAAATCGAATTCGCCGTCTTCCAGCTTGCCCATCTGGGTCAGTCGCTCGCCCAGGGCGTTCAGGCGGGTGGCCTGCGCCTGCAGCTCGCCGAGGCGGGCAGCCAGCGCGTTGACCTGGGTCTGCGCATCACGCTGGACCTTGGCCAGTTCGGCCTCCTGGCGGTCGACCTTGGCCTGCAGGCGCGAGTCATTGAGCGCGCTGACGCCAATTCCACCGGCAAGGCCGATAATGCAACCTGCGCCGAGCACGCTGCCCAGCAGGGCTCGGGGGCGGTCCTCGAAGTAGAACCGCAAACGCGTGAGCGCCGATTTGGCCTGTCCTTCACGCGTTTTGATTACGATCTTTTTGAATGCCATCAGTGAGTTTTCATGTCTGAGCCGAAATCCAGCGTTCGTCCCGCATCCCGACCGAAACCGGCCCTGGATGCAGTGATGGCGGACAAAAGCGGGAACCCGCTGCGGCGTGCCCTATGGCTCGACGCGCTGGACCGTCAGTTGCGCCCCCAGTTGCCGCCACCTCTGCGCAGCCGTTGCCGGCTGGCCAATGTGGACGGGGAACACCTCGTTTTTCTCGTCGAGTCCCCGGTCTGGCATGCCAAGTTGCGGCTTGCCGAAGCCCAGTTGCTCGACGCGGCCCGGTCCATCGGGCTGAAGGCCACCAAGGTGACCGTCAAGACTGCGTCTCCCACTCCCACGCGCTCCCCAGCGCTCGACAACCGGAATGGACCCCACGCAGTTTCAGCCGCCACGCACAAAGGGCTACGCGACGCCTTGGCAGCTCTGCAGGACCTTCCTTCGAAACCGAAGCGGGAAACCTGAAAGCAGCGGAGCGTCCTGCTCCACTCCCCGTCGCGCGTGTCACCGCAGCGTGAAACATTTCGGGGGCCGGGTCGCATCCTAGCTGGCCCCGGTGGGCCAGTCGTTAGATTGTTGTTAAAACAACGTTAAATTCAGGCTTCGGATCCAACAGGTTCACAAAACCGTGACCTCGGCCCGGCCGTCGCGTCACCAACTGCGCCAGTGCGTCAAACAACGCCGGAAACGCAGACGCCGCCCTGGAAGGCGGCGTTTTTGCATTGAAATTCAACAGCTTGTGAAATCAGGCATAGGCCGGCGTGGCGTACACCACCGGGTCCGGCACGGCCGGCGAGTCGTAAGTGACCCATTCCCAGGCGGTGGCATCGGCCATCAGCGCCCGCACCAGCTTGTTGTTGAGCGCGTGGCCGGACTTGAAGCCCTCGTAGGCACCCAGCACCTGGCCGCCGGCCAGATAGAGGTCGCCGATCGCGTCAAGAATCTTGTGGCGCACGAATTCGTCGGCGTAGCGCAGGCCGTCTTCGTTGAGCACGCGGAACTCGTCGAGCACGATGGCGTTGTCCATCGAACCGCCCAGGCCGAGATTGCGCTCGCGCATGTATTCCAGGTCGCGCATGAAGCCGAAGGTGCGCGCGCGGGAGATTTCCTTGGTGTAGGCCATCGTCGAGAACTCGATTTCCTGGCGCGACTGCTTGGCCGGGATCATCGGGTGGTCGAACTGGATGGTGAAGCCCAGCTTGTACCCCTCGTACGGGGTAAAGCGGGCCATCTTGTCGCCCTCGGTCACTTCCACGGTCTTCAGCACGCGGATGAAGCGCTTGGGCGCATCCTGTTCGACGATGCCTGCCGACTGCAGCAGGAACACGAACGGGCCGGACGAACCGTCCATGATCGGCAGCTCGGCCGAGGACAGTTCGACGATGATGTTGTCCACACCCAGGCCGGCCAGGGCCGACATCAGGTGCTCGACGGTCTGGATCTTGGCGTCGTTGCAGGTCAGGCCGGTGCACAGGGTCACTTCGGTGACCAGTTCGGCCTTCGCAGGCACTTCCACTACCGGGTCCAGGTCCACGCGCCGGAACACGATGCCATGGTTGACCGGCGCCGGGCGCAGGGTCATGTAGACCTTGTCGCCGCTGTGCAGGCCTACACCGGTGGCGCGGATCGTGTTCTTGAGGGTGCGTTGCTGGATCATGGGGGACGACCGGAAGTGACACAGTAGATTAACACGCAGGGTCCCCTACCCCGGCTGAAACGCCGGTGGGACGCGCGTGAAGCAGGGCGGCCGGGCCCATCCTGGCCCGGCGCCCGCGTTTTCAGGACATGGTGGCGCAACCCGGGGGGGACAAGCCCCGGGCAGCGTCGATCAGTCCGCCTGGCGGCGCAGGAACGCCGGGATGTCCAGGTAATCGTTCGGCAGTTCCGCCGCGGCCGGGGCCGAGGAGGCCGGAGCCGACGGGGTGGAAGCTGCCACGCTGTCGCTGCTGGCACGACGCAGACCCAGGCCCATGCCGCCGACGGCCTTGGACACCGCATCGCCGCCGTTGTCGAACTCGCCGAACTCCGGCTGGCCGGTGGTGGCGTTGCGGACCAGCTTGATCGGTGCACGCTCGCCCGGACGCTGGGTCTTGCTGGCCGAGACGCGGTTCAGGCCCGTGGCGACCACGGTCACGCGCACTTCGTCCTGCATGTCCGGATCGAGCACGGTACCCACCACCACGGTCGCGTCTTCCGAAGCGAAGCCGTCGATGGTGCGGCCGATCTCGTCGAACTCGGCCATGGTGAAGTCGGCACCGGCGGTGATGTTGACCAGGATGCCGTTGGCGCCAGCCAGGTTCACATCGTCCAGCAGCGGGTTCTGGATGGCCGACTCGGCCGCGGCCTGCGCGCGGTCATCGCCGCGGGCGGTACCGGTACCCATCATCGCCAGGCCCATTTCGGACATGACGGTGCGCACGTCGGCGAAGTCGACGTTGATCAGGCCCGGACGCACGATCAGGTCGGCGATGCCCTGCACGGCGCCCTGCAGCACGTCGTTGGCGGCACGGAAGGCCTGGATCATGGTCGCGTTGCGACCCAGCACGGTGATCAGCTTCTCGTTGGGGATGGTGATCAGCGAGTCGCAGTGCTGGCTCAGTTCTTCAATGCCCTTCAGCGCGACCTGCATGCGGCGGCGGCCTTCGAACGGGAACGGCTTGGTGACCACGGCCACGGTCAGGATGCCCATTTCCTTGGCCAGCTGTGCCACCACCGGCGCAGCGCCGGTACCGGTGCCACCGCCCATGCCAGCGGTGATGAACACCATGTCCGCGCCCTGCAGCGCGTCCATGATGCGCTCACGGTCTTCCAGCGCAGCCTGGCGGCCGACTTCCGGATTCGCGCCTGCGCCCAGGCCCTTGGTGACATTGGTACCCAGCTGCAGCTGCAGCTTGGCACCACAATTCTTGATGGCCTGCGAGTCGGTGTTGGCAGTGATGAATTCCACGCCATCCACTGCCGAGTTGACCATGTGCGCCACGGCATTGCCGCCGCCGCCGCCCACGCCAACCACCTTGATCACCGCATTGGGTGCCATCTTTTCGATCAGTTCAAAATGCGCCATGTCCGTGTCCTCGTTGTATCCGCTTTCGATTGCATGGGCGTTCGGGCGTCCTGCCTTCGTGCTGCATGCCGTCGTTGCGGCTGTGTGGGTTATGTGTGTTGCCGGTGTAGCGTCGTGTTGCCGGTGTTGCAGCCGGGCTGCGCCCGGGTGGTACAGGTGCCGCGTCAGAATTCGCCGCGGAACCAGGTCTTGAGTTTCTTGAACATGCTTCCGGCGCGGCCGGTCGGCAGCGACGGCCGGCGCGGATGCTCGATCTGGCTGCCCATCAGCAGCAGGCCCACGCCGGTGGCATGCACCGGGTTGCCCACCACTTCGCCCAGGCCGGTAACGTGCTGCGGGATGCCCACGCGTACCGGCATCTGCAGCATTTCCTCGGCCAGTTCGACCACGCCTTCCATCTTCGAGGCACCACCGGTCAGCACCATGCCGGCGCGCACCAGTTCCTCGAACCCGGAGCGGCGCAGTTCGGCCTGCACCATTTCGAAGATCTCTTCGTAGCGGCCCTGCACTGCCTGCGCCAGCGCGTGGCGCGGCATGCGGCGCGGCGGACGATCACCGACCGACGGCACCTGGATGCTTTCCTCGGCGGTAGCCAGCTGGGCCAGGGCGCATGCATAGCGCACCTTGATCTGCTCGGCTTCCGGGGTCGGCGTGCGCAGCATGTGCGCGATGTCGTTGGTCACGTGGTCGCCGGCGATCGGCAGCGAGGCGGTATGACAGATCGCGCCCTGCACGAACACTGCGATGTCGGTGGTGCCGGCGCCCATGTCGACCAGCACCACGCCCAGTTCGCGCTCGTCGGCGGTCAGCACCGCCACGCTGGACGCCAGCGAGGACAGCACCAGATCGTCCACCTGCAGGCCGCAGCGCTGCACGCACTTGCTGATGTTGGCCGCAGCCGACTGCGCGCACACCACCAGGTGCGCATGCACCTCCAGGCGCACGCCGGTCATGCCGACGGGGTTGCGGATGCCTTCCTGCGAATCATCCAGCACGTACTCGCGCGGGATCGCATGCAGGATCTTCTGGTCGGCCGGAATCGCCACTGCCTTGGCCGCATCGAGCACGCGATCCAGGTCGCCCCAGGTCACTTCGCCGTCGCGGATCGGCACGATGCCGGGCGAGTTCTTGCACTGCACGTGGTTGCCGGAAATGGAGGCATACACCGAGCGGATCTCGCAGCCGGCCATCAGCTCGGCTTCTTCGACCGCACGCTGGATCGACTGCACGGTCGATTCGATATCCACCACCACGCCGCGCTTGAGGCCGCGCGACTCATGGGAGCCGATGCCGATCACTTCGATCGGGTTGCCCGGCGAATACTCGCCCACCAGCGCCACCACCTTGGAGGTGCCGATATCCAGGCCGACGATCAGCGATTTGTCACCCTTGCGATTCATGTTCTTTCCTGCGTCCTTCTTGCCGGGGTGCCCGGTGCATTGGCGGGGGCGGCCGGAGTGCCCCAGCTCAGCGTGAAACCATTGGTATATCGGAGGTCGGCGCGCTCGATCGGCGCGGCCTGGTTGGCCAGCTGCGGCAGCACGCGCACGAAGCGCTGCAGGCGCGAGCGGGCATCGTCGCGGCCGACCACCACTTCAGTGCCGTTGCTCAGCAGCAGCGACCAGCTGCCGCGCGCGTCCATCGTCAGCCGGCGCACGTCGACGCCTGCCGGCGCGAACAGCGCGCGCGAATCGTTGTACAGCTTGACCACTTCCTCGGTCTGGCTGTCCGGGCCATCCAGCTCGGGCAGCTGCAGGTCGGCCAGCTTCTTCGGCGTGGGGAACAGCTTGCCCTGCTCGGACAGCAGGCGATCTTCGCCCCAGCGCGCGAACGGCTTGTGCTCGACCAGCGTCACTTCCAGCACGTCCGGCCACTGCTTGCGCACCTGCGCGCTTTCCACCCACGGCAGTTTCTCCAGTGCGTCCTGCGCGTCCTGCAGCTTGACCGCGAAGAAGCCGGCATGTGCATACGGCAGCAGCACCTGCTGCAGCTGTTCCGGCGGCACCCGCTTGAACTCACCGTGCACGCGCAGCTTCGCCAGCGGCCAGCGCTCGGCGCCGACCCAGCCATTGACCACGGCCACCACCGGCAGTGCAACCACCGACAGTGCCAACAGCCAGACGAAGATGCGCAGCACCGCGTTCATGCGTGCGATGCCTCCAGGGTCTGTTCCAGCACGCGCCACACCAGCTCTTCGAAGCTGATACCGGCCTGCCCGGCCGCCTTGGGCACCAGCGAGTGGCTGGTCATGCCCGGCGCGGTGTTCACTTCCAGCAGGAAGAAGCGGCCGCTGGTGCGGTCACGCATCACGTCGACGCGACCCCAGCCACGGCAACCGGCCGCGCGGAAGGCAGCCAGCGCGATGCGGCGGATCTCGTCTTCGTCATCACCGTCCAGGCCCGGGCACAGGTACTGGGTGTCTTCGGCGATGTACTTGGCGTTGTAGTCGTACCACTGGCCCTTGGGCACGATGCGGATCGACGGCAGCGCAACGTCGCCGAGGATGGCCACGGTCAGTTCGTCGCCCACCACCATCTGTTCCATCAGCAGCTGGCCGTCGTAACGCGCGGCCAGGGCCACGGCTTCGTCCAGGCCGGCGTCGTCGGTGACCCGGCTGATGCCCACGCTGGAACCCTCGTTGGCCGGCTTGACCACCACCGGCAGGCCGAGCTCGGCCGCCAGCGCGTGGACATTCTTTTCGGCCGCTCCCGGCATCCCGCCTCCCGCGGCACTCGTACCTCCGTGTACTTCGCGGTACTGCGGGGTCGGCAGGCCCAGTGACAGCCACACCTGCTTGGTGCGGATCTTGTCCATGCTCAACGCCGAGCCCAGCACGTTGGAGCCGGTGTACGGCACGCCGAAGGCCTCCATCAGGCCCTGCACGATGCCGTCCTCACCGCCACCATTGTGGCCGTGCAGGATGTTGAACACGCGATCGATGCCGCCGGCCGCCAGCGCCTTGGCCAGCGCCGGAATGCCGTCGATGGCGATGGCATCGACGCCGCGCGACTGCAGGGCTTCGAGCACGTTGCGGCCCGAATCCAGCGACACTTCGCGTTCGCTGGAGCTGCCACCGAGCAGCACGGCGACGCGACCGAACGCGGCCGGGTCGGTGCTGCGCAGCGGCGGGAAGGTCAGCGTGCTCACGCCTCGCCCTCCGCCTTGAAGCCTTCCACGGCAATGTGGCTGGCGACGGCGCCGATGTCGCCGGCACCCATCATCAGCAGCAGGTCACCGTCCTGCAGCACGTCCGGCAGCACGGTGGCCAGCTCGGATGCCTTGCCGACCACCACCGGCTCGCTGCGGCCACGTGCACGGATGGCGCGGGCCAGTGCATGCGAATCGGCGCCAGCGATCGGCTCTTCACCGGCCGGGTAGACCTCGCTCAGCACCAGTGCATCGACACTGGACAGCACCGCGGCGAACTTGTCGAACTGATCACGGGTACGGCTGTAGCGGTGCGGCTGGAAGGCGACCACCAGGCGCTTGTCGGCCCAGCCGCCACGCGCGGCGGCGAACACCGCTTCCAGCTCGCTCGGATGGTGGCCGTAGTCGTCGATGATGCGGACCTTGGCACCGCTGGCGGTAGTCACTTCGCCCAGGTCATTGAAGCGGCGACCGACGCCAGCGAAGCTGGCCAGCGCACGCGCGATCGTGTCCGGGGCCACGCCCAGCTGCCAGCCCACCGCCGCAGCGGCCAGCGCGTTGAGCACGTTGTGCTTGCCCGGCAGCGCCAGTACCACTTCCTGGCTGGTGCCCTGCGGCAGGCGCAGGGTGAAGCGCATGCGCGAACCTTCCTGCACCACGTTCTCGGCGCGCACGTCGGCCTGCGGGCTCATGCCGTAGCTCATCACGTGGCGCGGGGTCTTGGCGGCCAGTGCGGCCACTTCCGGATCGTCGATGCACAGCACTGCCAGGCCGTAGAACGGCAGGCGCTGCAGGAACTCGGCGAACGCTGCCTGCACGCGGGCGAAATCGTTGCCGTAGTTCTCCAGATGATCGGAATCGATGTTGGTGATGATCGACATCAACGGATTCAGGCGCAGGAAGCTGCCGTCGCTCTCGTCGGCCTCGGCCACCAGCCACTGGCCACCACCGAGCTTGGCGTTGGCACCGGCAGCCAGCAGCTGGCCACCGATCACGAAGGTCGGGTCCAGCCCACCCTCGCTCAGCACCGCAGCGGTCAGGCTGGTGGTGGTGGTCTTGCCGTGGGTGCCGGCCACGGCGATGCCGCGACGGAAGCGCATCAGTTCGGCCAGCATCGCCGCGCGCGGCATGATCGGAATGCGCTGGCTGCGCGCTTCCATCAGCTCCGGGTTGTCTTCGCGGATCGCGCTGGAGACCACCACGCAGTCGGTGCCCAGCACGTTGGCGGCCGAGTGGCCGCGCATGATGCGCGCGCCCAGGCCGGCCAAGCGGCGGGTCGCGACGTTGTCGGCGTTGTCCGAACCGGACACTTCGTAGCCCAGCGTCAGCATCACTTCGGCGATGCCGCTCATGCCGGTGCCGCCGATGCCGACGAAATGCACGCGCGGGAACGCGCGCACCAGATCGTTGGTGTCATGCAGGCGGCGGATCATGCGCGGCCTCGCGCAGGGCAGGCGCTGGAGCGTGCCTTCTTCATACAGCTTCCTCGAGAATGATATCGGCGATGCGCTCGGCGGCATCGACCTTGGCCAGGGCACGCGCGGCTTGCGCCATCTGCATGCGGCGGGCGGGATTTTCGGACAGATCACGCAGCAGCGCGGCAATGCCGTCTGCCAGCGTTTCGTCCTGCTTCAGCAATACGGCTGCATCGCGCTCGACCAGGTACTCCGCATTGCGGGTCTGGTGATCGTCGACAGCAGCGGGGAATGGCACCAGCACGCTGCCGATGCCGACCGCGCAGAGTTCGGCCAGCGTGGACGCGCCGGAACGGCATACCACCAGGTCGGCCCAGGCGAAGGCTTCGGCCATGTCGGCGATGAACGGTGTGACCTCGCCCTGCACGCCGGCCTTGGCATAGGCCTCGACTGCTTCGGCATGCAGCTTCTCGCCGCTCTGGTGACGCACCACCACCGGCACCTGCGCACCCAGGCTGGCCAGTGCCTGCGGCACGCCACTGTTGAGCGCGCGGGCACCCTGGCTTCCGCCCAGCACCAGCAGGCGCAGCGGACCGCTGCGATCGGCCAGCCGCTGCTGCGGCGGCGCGACGGCGGCGATTTCGGCGCGCACCGGATTGCCCACGAACTCCTCGCGTGCAGCGAAGGTGCCCGGGAAACCGGTCAGCAGGCGGCGCGCGTAGCGCGACAGGATGCGGTTGGTCAGGCCCGGCGCGCGGTTCTGTTCGTGCACGATCAGCGGCAGGCCGTGCAGGCGCGCGGCCATGCCACCGGGGCCGGAAGCGAAGCCACCGAAGGCGACCACCGCACGCGGCTGGCGATCACGGATGATCAGGCCGGCCGCACGCAGCGCGCGCATCAGGCGCCACGGCGCGGCCAGCAGAGCCAGCTTGCCCTTGCCACGCAGGCCGGTGATGGCCAGCGTATCGATGGCGATGTCGTGCTGCGGAACCAGGCGGGTTTCCATGGCGCCATCGGCACCCATCCAGGTGACCGGCACGCCACGCGCGCGCAGCACGCGGGCCACGGCCAGGCCCGGGAAGATGTGCCCGCCAGTACCACCGGCCAGGATCATCACCGGCCGGTTGTTGTTCTGGGCCGCGCTCATCCGAGCCTCCCGAAGGTGGGTTCGACGCGCGACTGCAGGCGGCTGGTGCCACGCACGGCGGCCGGCTCGGCCGCGGCCGGTTCGGCAGCCATCGGCACGTTCTTCGCCACCGGTGCAGCAGAAGGCTCGGCGGCGGCAGGCCCGGCTACATCGTCGGCGGCGCCCATGCGCACGGCCTGGCGGCGCTCGGCGCGCTTGAGTTCATAGGACACGCGCAGCAGCAGGCCCATCGCCACGCAGGTCATCAGCACCGACGAACCACCCGACGAAATCAGCGGCAGGGTCAGGCCCTTGGTCGGCAGGATGCCCAGGTTCACGCCGATCGAAACGAAGGTCTGCATGCTGATCCACAGGCCGATGCCGAAGGCGATGTAACCGGAGAAGTGGCGCTTCATTTCCACGCAGCGCATGCCCAGCCAGAAGGTGCGGCCGACCAGCAGTGCGTACAGGGCCACGATCACGCAGGTGCCCAGGAAACCGAATTCCTCGGCGGTGACCGAGAAGATGAAGTCGGTGTGCGCCTCGGGCAGGTAGTACAGCTTCTGCACCGAATTGCCCAGGCCAACGCCGGTCCACTCGCCGCGGCCCACCGCCATCAGCGCGTTGGACAGCTGGTAGCCGTCGCCCTGCTGGTCGGCCCACGGGTCGAGGAAGGAGGTGATGCGGCGCATGCGGTACGGCTCGATGATCGCCAGCGCGCTCATGCCGACCAGACCGATCACCACCGGCATCGACATGCGCGGCATGTTCACCCCGCCCAGCACCAGCATGCCGGCGGTGATCGCCAGCAGCAGGGTGGACGAGCCGAAGTCGGGCTGCAGCAGCAGCAGCACCACCAGCGCACCGGCCACGCCCAGCGGCTTGAGCATCGCCGGCCAGGTCGCGTTGACCTCGTCGCGGAAGCGCACCAGGTAGCTGGACAGCCAGACGATGTAGAGCACCTTCACCGCTTCGACCGTCTGGAACTTGGAGATGCCCAGGTTGATCCAGCGGCGGGCACCGTTGACGCTGCTGCCCAGGCCGGGCACGAACACCACCACCAGCAGCGCGAAGCAGCCCAGCAGCAGCATCTGGTTGTACTGCTCGATGGTCTTCAGCTCGGTACGCGCGGCGAAGATGGCCAATACGATGCCGACCGCCAGGAAGATCAGGTGGCGGTTGAGGTAATAGAACGGGCTGCTCATCAACGCGATCGAGCTGGACGCCACCATCACCACGCCCAGCCCGGTGAGCGCGATCATCGCGCCGAGCAGCCACTTGTCGTAGCTGCCACCGATGGCCTCGAGGCGTGTTGCCTGGTGCGACAGGTCATTCATCAGCGTACCTTCAACGTGGCCAGGCCGATCAGCACCAGCACGACGGAGATGATCCAGAAGCGCACGATCACGCGCGGCTCCGGCCAGCCCTTCAGTTCGAAGTGGTGGTGGATCGGCGCCATGCGGAACACGCGCTTGCCGGTCAGCTTGAACGAGGCGACCTGGATCATCACCGACAGCGTCTCGATGACGAACACGCCGCCCATGATCACCAGCACCAGTTCCTGGCGGGTGATCACCGCGATGGTGCCCAGCACCGCGCCCAGCGACAGCGCGCCGATATCGCCCATGAACACCATGGCCGGATAGGTGTTGAACCACAGGAAGCCCAGCCCCGCGCCGGCGATCGCCGCACAGATGATGACCAGCTCACCGGCGCCTGGAATCTGCGGGATCTGCAGGTAGTTGGCGAACACCGCGTTGCCCGACGCATAGGCGAACACGCCCAGCGCGCAGGCCACCAGCACCGTCGGCATGATCGCCAGCCCGTCCAGGCCGTCGGTCAGGTTGACCGCGTTGGAGAAGCCGACGATCCAGAAATAGGCGATGGCCACGAAGCCGATGCCGGCCAGCGGCAGCGCCACCGACTTGAACATCGGGATGTAGAAGGTCAGCGCCGCCGGTACGTCGGCGGTCTGGAACAGGAAGATGCCCGCAGCCAGGCCGAAGATCGACTGCAGCAGGTACTTCCAGCGCGACTTCAGGCCGTTCGGGTCGCGACGGACGATCTTGATCCAGTCGTCGTACCAGCCGATGGCGCCGAAGCACAGCATCACCGCCAGCACCAGCCACACGTAGCGGTTGCGCAGGTCGGCCCACATCAGCACCGACAGGGTGACGGTGAGCAGGATCAGCGAACCACCCATGGTCGGCGTGCCGGCCTTGGAGAAATGGGTCTGCGGACCATCGGTCCGGATCGGCTGGCCGCCCTTGAACTGGGCAAGCTTGCGGATCATCGCCGGGCCGAGCCACAGCGACAGGAACAGCGCCGTCAACGCGGCAAGGATGGCGCGGAACGTCTGGTAGTTGAACAGCCCGAACAGGCTCTCCAACTGCTGCAACCATCGAGCCAGTTCATACAACATGCGGGGATTCCTCTCCTTGCGCCAGCAGCGCTTTGACAATCGTGTCCATGGCGCTGCCACGGGAACCCTTGACCAGGCAGCGCACGCCGGCGTGCAGCGCTTCCTTCAGCGCCTGCGACAGCGCGTCATGGGTGGTGAAATGATGTCCGCCCTCGCCAAACGCAGCGGCGGCAGCGGCGCTGAGCGGGCCCAGCGCATACAGGCGCTTGAGGCCGGCGGCACGCGCGCGGATGCCCGCCTGTGCATGCAGCGCCTCGGCGTCGGCGCCCAGCTCGCGCATGTCGCCCAGCACCAGCCAGCCCTCTTCCGGGGCGGCGGCCAGTGCGTCGATGGCGGCGGCCAGCGAACCAGGGTTGGCGTTGTAGCTGTCATCCACCAGCACCGCGCCGTTGTGCAGCTGATGGGCGATCTGGCGGCCCGGCACCGGCTGCGCTTCCGCCAGGCCGGTGGCCACCAGTGACAGCTCGATGCCGGCGGCAAGCGCCAGGCTGGCGGCGGCCAGCGCATTGCTGATGTTGTGGCGGCCCGGCAGGCCCAGCACCACGCCCGCCTCGCCCATCGGCGTGACCAGGGTGAAGCGGCTGCCCTGCGCACCGGCGCGGATGTCGCGCGCGGTGACGTCGGCGGTGTGTTCCAGGCCATAGCGCAGCACCCGGCAACGTGCCGGGGTACCGATGAAATGCTGTTCGAACCAGCGCCCGTAGGCATCGTCGGCGTTGATCACGGCCACGCCATCGGCCGGCAGCGCGGCGTAGATCGCGCCCTTGGTCACCGCCACGCCGAGCAGGCTGCCCATCCGCTCCAGGTGGGCCGGGGCGATGTTGTTGACCAGGGCATAGCGCGGGCGCGCGATGTCGGTCAGGTAGGCGATGTCGCCCGGCTTGCCGGCGCCCATCTCGTAGACGGCGTAGTCGGCATCTTCCGGTGCGTCGATCACCGCCAGCGGCAGGCCGATCTCGTTGTTGCGGTTGCCCGGGTTGGCGTAGACCACCTTGTGCGCGTGCTGGGCCACCTGCTGCAGGATCGCCAGCAGCAGGCTCTTGACGCTGGTCTTGCCGTTGCTGCCGGTGATGGCGAACAGTTCGGTCGCGCGGTCGCGCTGCATGCCGGCGGCGATCTTCGCCAGCGCGCGCTCGCTGTCGGCCACCAGCACCTGCGGCAGGTCCAGCGGCAGCAGGCGCTCGACCAGCAACGCGCTGGCGCCACGCGCCTGTGCGTCGGCAGCAAAATCGTGGCCGTCGAAGCGTTCGCCACGCAGCGCCACGTACAGGCTGCCCGGACCAAGGCTGCGGGTATCGTTGCTGACCGCGTCGATGGCCACGTCGTCGCCGTGGATCTCGCCACCGGCCCAGTGTGCGATCAGCGAAAGCAGGGTGCGCTTCATGCGGCGCCCTCCCCGGCCTGAGCGGCCAACACACCGGCCTTCGCAGCCAGCGCGGCGGCCGATACTTCGGTGTCGTCGAAGTCATGCCGCACGCCATTCACTTCCTGATAGGGCTCGTGGCCCTTGCCGGCGATCAGGATGATGTCGCCGGCACCAGCGCGCTTCACCGCCAGGCCGATCGCACGCGCGCGGTTGCGCTGCACGGTCACGGCCGAGGCATCGGTGAAGCCAGCCAGGATGTCGGCCACGATCACGTCGCCGTCTTCGCCACGCGGGTTGTCGTCGGTGACGATGACCTGGTTGGCCAGGCGCTCGGCAATGGCAGCCATCTGCGGGCGCTTGCCGGTATCGCGCTCGCCACCGCAGCCGAACACGCAGAACAGCGTGCCCTGCAGGTGGCCGTGCAGGCTGTCCAGCGCCTGTTCCAGCGCGTCGGGGGTGTGTGCGTAATCAACCACCACGGTCGGCAGGCCATCTTCGCCGCCCAAGCGGTTCATGCGGCCACGGATCGGCTGCAGTGCCGACAGCACCTCGGCGATGCGCGGCAGCGGATGCCCCAGCGCATGCAGGCTGCCAGCCACGGCCAACAGGTTGTCCACGTTGAAGCGGCCCAGCAGCGGCGACTGCACCGCAGCGCGCTGGCCGTCGATGACCAGTTCGAAACCGATGCCGCGGCCATTCAGCTGCAGCGCTTCGGCGCGCACGCTGGCACCGTCGGCACCACGCGAGCTCAGGCCGATGGCCTGCACGCCCGCCGGCAGGCCGGCGAACAGCTGGCGACCGAACGCATCGTCAAGATTGATGACCGCCGCCTTCAGGCCCGGGCGATGGAACAGCCGCGCCTTGGCCGCGCCGTAGCTGGCCATGTCACCGTGGTAGTCAAGGTGATCGCGGGTGAGATTGGTGAACACCGCCACGTCGTAGTGCACCGCATCCACGCGGCCCTGGTCCAGCGCATGCGAGCTGACTTCCATCGCCACCGCGCGCGCGCCATCGTCGCGCAGCTGCGCCAGCAGTGCATGCATCTGCAGCACCAGCGGGGTGGTGAAACCGGTCGGCTCGACCGCACCATAAAGTCCGGCGCCCAACGTGCCGATACTGCCACTGGGCGTACCGAGCAGGTGCCAGGCCTGGGCCAGCAGCTGCACGGTGGAGGTCTTGCCGTTGGTGCCGGTCACGCCAACCATGGTCATCGCCCGCGAAGGCGCGCCATGGAACTGGTCGGCCATTGCCCCCAGACGCGCACGCAGGTCCGGCACGGCGATGGCATCGGCCGGTGCAGGCAGCTCGGCAGGCGCCGGCGCTTCGAACAGGATCGCGCCGGCACCGGCAGCACGCGCCTGCTCGACAAAACCCAGGCCATGCGCGCCGAAACCGGCGATGGCAACGAAGGCATTGCCGGGGCGCACGGCACGGCTGTCCAGCACCAGGCCGGTCAGAACGGGATCATGGCCCGCCAGGGCCACGTCTGGAAGCAACTGCGAAAGCAACATCGAAGGGCTCATTGCGTGCCTCCCGTGGCGGGCGGCACATGGGGGTGCGCGCTGGGCAGCGCGGCATCGAATTCAGCGGCGGCATCCACCGGCAGTGCGGCTTCGGCCGGCGGCACCGGCAGCACCGAGGCCGAATGCCCGATCTTTCCGGACTGCTGGGCAGCCAGCCACGACTGCAGGTCATCCAGCGGCACGTCCATCAGGCGCAGGGTGCCTTCCATCACGTTGTGATAGACCGGCGCCGACACCAGGCCGCCGTAGAACTTGCCGCCCTGCGGATCGTTGATGACGATGACGGTGGCAAAACGCGGATTGGTGGCCGGCACCACGCCGGCGAACAGCGCGTTGTAGTGGCCGCGCTCGTAGCCACCGGGGCCGGTCTTGCGCGCGGTACCGGTCTTGCCGGCCACGCGGTAGCCCAGCACCGCCGCCTGCTTGGCGCCGCCCTGGGTGACCACCGTTTCCATCATCGCCACCACCTGCTTGGCGACGTTCTCGTCGATGATCTGCTGGCCTTCGTTGCGCTGGCCCTTGACGAAGGTCGGCGCGATCAGCTTGCCGCCGTTGGCCAGCGCCGAGTACGCGGTGGCGATCTGCAGCGGCGTGACATTCAGGCCATAGCCGTAGGACATGGTCGTCTTGGTCGCGCCGTCCCAGTTGGCGGGGCGCCGCACGACACCGCCGGACTCGCCGGGGAAGCCACTGTGCGGCACCGAGCCGTAGCCGAAACGGCGCACGCCGTCGTAGAACACCTGGTCGGGCATCTTCGCGGCGATCTTGGCCGCGCCGATGTTGGAGCTGCGGGTGATCACACCGGTGACGTTCAGCACGCCGTTGTTGCGCGGCACATCGCGGATGGTGAAACGGGCAACCTGCATGTAGCCCGGGTTGGTATCGATGATGGTGTCCTTGGTCACCACCCCGGACTGCAGCGCGGTGGCGATGGTCAGCGGCTTCATCGTCGAACCCGGCTCGACCAGGTCGGTCACCGCGCGATTGCGGCGCGTGTCCGGCACCGCGCCGTTGAGCGAGTTCGGGTTGTAGGTCGGCAGGTTGACCATGGCCAGGATCTCGCCGGTGGTCACGTCCATGATCACCATCGAGCCGCCGGCCGCCTTGTTGGCCACCAGCGCGTTGCGCAGTTCCTTGAAGGCCAGGTACTGGATGCGGCGGTCGATGCTGAGGGTCAGGTCCTTGCCCGGCTCGGCCGCACGCAACAGATCGCTTTCGACCGTCTCGCCCTTGCGGTTGCGGATCACCCGCTTGCCGCCGGGCTTGCCACGCAGCCATTCGTCGAAGGCCAGCTCCAGGCCTTCCTGGCCACGGTCGTCGATGTTGGTGAAGCCCAGCACGTGCGCCATCGCTTCACCCTGCGGGTAGAAGCGACGGAACTCACGCTGTGCCGCCACGCCCGGAATCTTCAGCGCGACCACGCGCTCTGCCTCATCCGGATTGATCCGGCGACGCAGGTACATGAATTCCTTGTCCGACTTCTGCGACAGGCGGCTGCTCAGCTCGTCCACCGACATGCCCACCGCCTGTGCCAGCTCGGGGATGCGCTCGGGCGAACGCAGCAGGTCCTGCGGGTTCACCCAGATCGAGGCGACCGGGGTGGACACCGCCAACGGCTCGCCGTTGCGGTCGGTGATCATGCCGCGCGAGGTCTTGATCGGCAGTTCGCGCAGGTAACGCGCTTCGCCCTGGCGCTGGTAGAAGTCGCTGTTGATGATCTGCACGTAGGCGGCACGACCCACCAGCGATACCGAGCACAGGCCGAGCGCTAGGGCCACCCAGCGCAGGCGCTGGCGCAGGTTGAAGGCGTTGCGTGGACGGTTGCGGCCGGTCTTGCTCATGGGCGCACCACCACCACGTCGGCGGCTTCGGGGAACTTCATGCCGAGCTTTTCGCGGGCGATGCTGTCCACGCGGTTGGCTTCGGCCAGGGTCGCCTGCTCCAGCTGCAGGCGGCCGAATTCGATGTTCAGGTCATCGCGTGCACGCTCGGCGCGCGACAGCTCGATGAACGTCTGCCGGTGACGGTGACGCACGAACACGACGCCGATCGCCGAGGCCACGGTGCAGGCCAACAGGATGATCAGCAGCAGCCGGCTCATGCATCGGCCTCCCGCTTCTGGGCCACACGCAGCACGGCGCTGCGGGCGCGCGGGTTCATCGCCAGCTCTTCGTCGGTGGCCTTGATGGCGCCGCCGATCAGGTCCAGGGTCGGCACGAAGGCCTGCGCCTCGGGCAGCCGGCGGTTGGCCGGCGGTGCCTTGGCCAGGCGGTTCATGTACTGCTTGACGATGCGGTCTTCCAGCGAGTGGAAGCTGATCACCGCCAGCCGGCCACCGGGCTTCAGGCGCTCCACCGCCGCGTCCAGGCCGGCTTCGAGGTCGGCCAGTTCGCGGTTGATGTGGATGCGGATGGCCTGGAAGCTGCGCGTGGCCGGATGGATCTTGTCCTTGCCGCGCGGCATCACCGAGGCGATCAGCTCGGCCAGTTCGGCGGTGCGGGTGAACGGCTGCTTCTCGCGGCGGGCCACGATGGCGCGGGCGATGCGCCGGCTCTGCCGCTCTTCGCCGTAGGTCCACAGCACGTCGGCGATCTCGCGATCCTCCACGCGGTTGATCCACTGCGCAGCGCTTTCGCCACTGTCCGGGTCCATGCGCATGTCCAGCGGGCCGTCCTTGCCGAAGCTGAAACCACGCTCGGCCACATCCAGCTGCGGCGAGGACACGCCAAGGTCGAACAGCACGCCATCCAGGCCTTCGGCGGTCTCGTTCCACTGCAGCAGCTGGGCGAAGCTGCCACGGAAGATCGACACGCGCGGGTCCGGCGCGAAATCGCGCTCGGCAACGGCAATGGCTTCCGGATCCTTGTCCATGACCAGCAGGCGTCCCTCGGGACCGAGCTGGGTGAGCACGCCACGTGCATGACCGCCACGACCGAACGTGCCATCCAGATAACGTCCGTTTTCGATCACCCTCAGGCCTTCCAGGACCTGGGTGTACAGGACCGGCAGATGCACCGCCGGCGACTGCGACACCGGAAGGTGACCGGTCTGCGCTTCTGGGCGCATCCGGGCACCCCGGCTCACAACTTCAGGTCGAGCAACCCATCACCCAGATCCTCATCAGACAACGTCTGCTGGATCAGGGCCCGATGCGCCTGCTCGCTCCACAATTCGAATTTGTCGCCCATACCGAGCAATACCGCCTTCTTCTCAATGCCCACCGCACCGCGGTGGCTGGCGGGAATGCTGATGCGACCGTTGCCGTCCAGCTCCAGGTGGGCGGCTGAACCGACCAGCTTCTGCTGCAGCAGACGTACGACGCGCTGTGTGTTGGGTTTGGACATGACGTCGTCGCGTACCCGCTCCCATTCCGACTCGGCGTACAGCCACAGGCAGCCGGATTCGAAGGGGTTGTAGGTCAACACGAGACGGTTGTTGCTGACGCGCGCAACCAGGTCGCGGTGAGCGGTGGGAACCGCCATGCGTCCTTTGTCGTCAACTGTGATGGCCGTCTCGCCCTGGAACACGACGCCTGCACCTTATCCTTCGCCCGGTGAAACATTGAACCACGAAAATCCACAAAACACCCGGATTTCCCTCTGATGCCCACCTTAGCAGCGGCCCAAGGGTTGTCAACAACTTTTCAGCAGGGAAATCGCCAGCCGCATCAATGGTTTGCGCCGATGTTTAGAGAGTTGTTCAAGGTTTATCCACAAGTTGCTGATCCGTCTCAATTTTTGAGATTGAACGGAAGTTCAGGGGTGTGGAGGGCGCGTGAAACATGGGCTGCGCATTCATCCGGAACGGGCCGAAAGCGACGTCGGACTGCGCAAACCGGGCACAATGGCGCCATGTGCCTGCTTGCTATTGGCTGGTTGCACCACCCGCGCTGGCGGCTGGTGATGGCCGGCAACCGTGATGAGTTCCACGCCCGCCCGACCGCGGCCCTGGCCCCCTGGCAGGATGAGATGTCGGTCATCGGCGGGCGCGACCTGCGCTCGGGCGGCGGCTGGGCCGGGGTGGGTGCCGGCGGCCGGATGGGGGTGGTGACCAACGTCCGCGATCCGCAGGCTTCCCAGACCGGGCCATCGCGTGGCGCCCTGGTGGCCGACTACCTGCGTGGCCGCGATCCGGCGGGCATGCATATAGAACGTCTGGCCGGGATCTCCACTGCCTATGCCCCGTTCAACCTGCTGCTGGCCGATGGCCACAGCCTGGAGTATCTGGGCAACCACCCGGCCGAGCGGCAGACGCTTGGCCCGGGCGTGCATGGCATGTCCAACGGCGCGCTTGATGCGCCCTGGCCGAAGACCCGGCGGCTGATGGATGCGCTGTCGTCCTGGCTGGAGCAAGACGGGGTCGGATCCCTTTCCCAACGGGAAAGGGCGCTGACCCCGGACCTGACCCCACTGTGGGATGCCCTGGCCGATGAACATCGCCCGGTCGACAGCGACCTGCCCGATACCGGCATCGGCCTGGAACGCGAACGCTGGCTCAGCCCCGCTTTCATCCGTGGTGACGATTACGGCACCCGCGCCAGCACCGTGCTGCTGATTGATGGCAACGGCCACGGCGAAATCCACGAGCGCCGCTTTGGTCCGCAGGGCGTACCCAGCGGACAGGGTCACGTCATTTTCTGACTGGAACGGTAGTGCCGGCCGCTGGCCGGCACTCTGGCGCCCGGCGTGTCGTGTTTTCCATCAAATGGGCCGTCGACGGGACAGGTCAAATGCGTCATTCAGCTTCCGGGCGCGACCAATACCCGCTTCTGCCACAAGGGCTTCAGCGTCACAGGCACTCCGCTGTGCCCTTTTCGCCTTCGGCACTGTGTCTATAAATGTCGCCCTCAGCCTCCCAAGGTAGCCCTGCCCGGCGCCATGCCGCGCGATCCACACCCATAAGGAGGCCCCATGCGCCGCATCCTCATCCTGCTCGCCACCCACCTGCTCACCCTCGGCCTTGGCTTCGGCCTGGGCGTGTATTTGCTGCCCATCCTGATCGCTCCCGATGACCCGCCGCTCGCGCAGGTGCAGGCGGCGATGGCCGACGCCACTTACCACACCACCTTCCGTCGCGACCTCAAAGGAAGTGACGCGGTGCATTGGGCCGAAGGCAAGGTCAGCGTCAGCGCGCGCCAGGTCGCCTTCAACGGCAAGATGGGCCCGGGTCCTGACTACAAGGTCTACCTGGTCCAGGACTTCGTCGACAACAAAGCGGACTTTCTGAAGATCAAGGACAAGGCCCAGCGCGTCGGTGAGGTCAAGACCTTCAACCGCTTCCTGGTGGACGTGCCGGCCAATGTGGACGTGGACCAGTTCACCACCGTGGTGGTGTGGTGCGAGCGCTTCTCGCAGTTCATTTCCGCCGGGCAGTACCGCACGCCGGGTTGAGCCCGGTCATCGTCCCGGTAGTGCCGGCCGCTGGCCGGCAACTTCTGGATCTTCGGGCAGGTCCCGCGGTTGCCGGCCAGCGGCCGGCACTACCAGGTCCACACACCCTGCGTGGACGGCGATAGGTAAATCCACGCCATGCGGGATGGACGTTGGTAGATCCACGCCATGCGGGATGGACGTTGGTAGATCCACGCCATGCGTGGATGGAATGAAGGGGCGGAGCCGGCCGATAAGCCGGGTTCTGTCGTGGACAGTCATTCCTCTAGGCGTTACGTCGCCGCAACGCTCAAGCAACCTACCCGGATCCAACGCGGGCCGCGCCAATGGATCCCTATTTGGTCTTGCTCCAGGTGGGGTTTGCCGTACCGGTCTGTTGCCAGACTCGCGGTGCGCTCTTACCGCACCATTTCACCCTTACCGGCCTTCCGAAGAAGACGTAGGCGGTATCTTTCTGTTGCACTTTCCGTCGGCTTGCGCCGCCCAGGCGTTACCTGGCACCTTGCCCTATGGAGCCCGGACTTTCCTCGGCACCCCCGAAGGGATGACGCGACTGTCTGGCCGACTCCGCCGCGCGCATTCTAGCGTACGCGGGCCCGCCCTGCCGGTTTGATTGCGGCGTGCGGTTCATCCGCCCCCGCAGTAGAGCCACGACACGCGTGACTGCGCACCGTACCTGCAGGCTCAACGCGCCAGCAGCGCTGCCCGCGATTGGAGCACCAGCGCGATATCCAGCTCCTGCGACGAGGCCCCGGTTGCCAGATCCAGCACCGTGCGGCGCACCTTCAGCTGGATGCGATCACCGGGCGCGTACGCGCGAAGGACCTGTTCGATGCCGTAGGTCGTCGCCACGGCGGTGCCCTGCACCGACAGCACCTCGTCATTTGCCTTCAGGCCGGCCCGCTCGGCGTTGCTGCCGTTGAGCACGTGATTGACCAACGTCCCTCCCGCCATCCCCAACCCCAGCACGGGCCGCAACGCGTCGGCGCGATCATCGACGGCACCGTTGGCCGAGCGCGACATCTCGGTGTGGGCGAGCAGGCGCCCCGCCATACGTTCATCGAAATGCGGGGCCTGCATGGCAAACGCGCCACATTCCAGCACGCCACGCAGCGGCGGCTGCTTGTAGCTGCCGTGCAGCGCCTCGCGCAGCCGCGTCCACTGGCGCGCACTTACATACCGGTGCTGGCTGGCCGCCATCTGCTGGTAGGCCTGCTCGATCGCTTCGCGCGCAGCGGGGTCCACCTGCGGGCAGCCCTCGGCCAAGTCCACGGCTTCCCGTGCGGCGGTGTAGATGACGATCGCGTGGTTGCCTTCCACATACGGGCCCTGCCGCAACTGCACCAGGCCAGGATCGAACAGCTCATAGCCGGTGAAGCCACGCCCCAGATCCGATGGGTCGATCTCCTCGCCCGCCCACGCGTGGGCGGAAACGACCAGAGCCAACACCAGTGAAAGTCCTTTTGCCGACATCGTCCTCATCCTTGTCCAGGGCCACTTCATCCACGCATGGCGTGGATCTACTGCATTCCGGGGTGTTTTCATCCACGCATGGCGTGGATCTCCTTCACCCACTCAACTGCCGTACAACGCCTTGCGCGGTGCGCCGGTCAACTCGGCCGCCAGCTTGGCCGCGGTCGACGGTGGCAGGTGCTCGCTCAGCTTGGCGTAGACGTGCCGGCCATGAGCCAGCTGCGCCTCGGCATCGTCACCGGCGCCCTGCACCATCACCACGAACTCGCCCTTGCGCTGGTTGTCATCGGCTTCCACCTGCGCCAGCAACCCGGCCAGGTCGCCATCCAGCACGGTCTCGAACAGCTTGGTCAGCTCGCGCGCGAGCACGGCCGGGCGCTCGCCGCCAAAGATCGCCGCCATGTCGGCCAACGACTCGGTGATGCGGTGCGAGGATTCGTAGAACACCATCGTGCGCACTTCGCCAGCCAGCCCCTGCAGGCGATCGCGGCGGCCGCTGGCCTTGGCCGGCAGGAATCCCTCGAAACTGAAGCGGTCGCTGGGCAGGCCGGCCACGCTCAGCGCAGCGATGGCCGCGCAGGCGCCGGGAATCGGGCTGACCTTGATGCCGGCAGCACGCGCGGCACGCACCAGCCGGAAGCCCGGATCGCTGACCAGCGGGGTGCCGGCATCGCTGACCAGCGCCAGCGACTCGCCCGCCTGCAGCCGCGCCACCAGGCGCTGGGCCAGGGCCTCTTCGTTGTGTTCGTGCAGGGGCACCAGCGGCTGCTGGATGCCGAAATGGGACAGCAGCTGGCCACTGCGGCGGGTGTCCTCGGCGCAGATGGCCGCCACCGAACGCAATACCTCCTGCGCGCGCGGGCTCAGATCGGCCAGGTTGCCGATCGGCGTGGCGACGACATACAGGGTTGGGACACTCATTTCAGCGGTACTCACGGGGCAAGGGTAGAATCCTAGCGTGTACCTGGCCAAGGCCGCTGCCCTCATCGCATGGACCCGATCATGAACAAGCCCGCCGCACGCATCTCTGCCCTGTCGCTGTCGTTGATGCTGCTGGCCGGTTGCGCCACCACCAGCCTCGTCAGCACGCCCGAATCGCCGGCCCAGAGCCAGGCGCTGGCGCTGATTGAACAAGGCAAGCCGCGCGACGCCGCCCTGCAACTGGAAGCGCTGGCCGCGACCCTGCGTGGCGGTGCCCGCAGCAACGCACTGGCCGATGCGGCCTGGGCCTGGCACCTGGCCGGCGACAGCGCACGCGCGCGCAGCCTGCTGGGCCAGGTGACCGCCCGCCAGCTGACCGGCGCCAGCCTGCAGCGTTACCAGCTGGCCAGCGCCGAGCTGGCACTGGCCGACAAGCAGCCGGCGCAGGCACTGGCCCTGCTGAAGGATCATGCCGACAACGTGCACCCAAGCCTGCGCACGCGCTGGTCGCTGGCCCGCGCCAGTGCCCTGCAGGCCACCGGCGATGCCTTTGGCGCCGCCACCGAACGCGCCCGTGCGCATGCCGGCCTGACCGGCACCGCGCGCAGTGAGAACCAGGCCGCCATCTCCGGTCTGCTCGGCACCCTCGACGATGCCACCCTGCGCAGCCGCGCGGCCGCCTTGCCGGCCAATGACCCGCTGTACAACTTTGCAGGCCGTGCACTGATCGCCCGTGGCCTGCCGCTGCCGCGCCCGTTCGATCGCGATGGCGCTGCCCAGTTCGACACCAGCAAGCGCCCGCCGGCGATGAGCGATGGCTACCGCCCGCCGGCCAAGCTGGCCGTGCTGCTGCCGCTCAGTGGTCGCCTGGCCACTGCCGCACAGCCGGTGCGCGATGGCCTGCTCAGCGCCTACTACGGTGAAACCCGCCGTCGTCCGGAGGTCAACTTCTTCGACACCGCTGGTACCCCGGCCGGTGCGCTGGCCGCGTATGACAAGGCCGTGGCGTCCGGCGCCGACTTCGTGGTCGGTCCGCTCGGCCGCGACGAGGTGGATGCCGTGTACGGCCGCCAGCAGCTGCCGGTACCGGTGCTCGGCCTGAACCGCGGCAAGGATGCACCGCCCGCCGGCAGCGCCGGTTTCTCGCTGGCACCGGAGGACGATGGCATCGTCGCCGCCGAATACATGCGTGGCCGCGAGCGCAGCAAGGCGCTGGTGATCAACAGCAGCGACGACACCGGCCGCCGCGCCGCTGCCGCCTTCGCCCAGCGCTTCGCCCAGCGCGGCGGCAGCGTCGCCGCCACCATCGCCATCAGCGAAACGGTGGGGGATGTCAGCGCGCAGGTGCGCAACGCCGGCGCGGTCGATGCCGTGTTCCTGGCCGTACGTGCACCGCAGGCCCGCCTGCTGGCCCCGCAGCTGGCGCTGGCCGGTGCCGGTGGTGCCACCCGCGTGGGTACCTCGCAGCTGACCACCGGCAGTGGCAAGGTCGAAGAAGACGTGGCGCTGGACGGCATCATCTATCCGAACGAAGCCTGGAACGTGCGCAGCGTGTCCGGCGTGCCGTCCGCTGCCCAGGTCGCGCAGACCCTGCCCAGCGCGCGCGGCGCCGCCAGCCGCCTGTTCGCCTTCGGCGCCGATGCGTGGAAGATCAGCGCCTACCTGGACAAGCTGGCCACCGAAGGCGGCCTGGACGGCGCCACCGGCACGCTGTACCTGGACAGCAACGGCAACATCCTGCGCCAGCCGGCATGGTCGACCTTCAGCGGTGGCCGGCCGATGCCGATCGCCGGTGGTCGCTGAGCACCTGCAACGTGGCTCGGCGGTGGAAGCCGCCGCCGAGCAGCATCTGCAGCAGGCCGGGTTGCGGCCGCGCGCACGCAACGTGCGTTATCGCGGCGGTGAACTGGACCTGGTGATGGATGACGCCGGCACCGTGGTGTTCGTGGAAGTGCGCTACCGCGCGCGACAGGACTTCGGTGGCGGCGCGGCCTCGGTCGATCCGCGCAAATGCCGGCGCCTGATCCACGCGGCGCAGCTGTACCTGCAGGAACACCCCGCCGTGGCCGATGCGCCCTGCCGCTTCGACGTGGTTGAAGCCACGGGCGAACCACCGCAGCTGCACTGGCTGCGCGATGCGTTCCGGTTGGATGATTGCTGATGGCTACCGTCCGCTCTGGTAGAGGCCGACCTTGGTCGGCGCTCCTGTGCCAACCAAGGTTGGCACCTACCAGAGCGCAGCCTGGCCGGCACTACCACGGTGCGTGACTGATGCCTTCGATCATCACCCACGCGGCGGTGCCACTGGCGTTGTGGTGCGCTGCTGATCGCGGCCGCATTCCGCCGCGCCTGCTGGGCGCCGGCGTGATCGCGGCGATGCTGCCCGACGCCGATGTACTCGCGTTTGCCCTGCACATTCCCTACGCCGATGCGTTCGGCCATCGCGGGGCCAGCCACTCGTTGCTGTTCGCCCTGGTGCTGGCCGTGTTGGCGGCGGTGTTGGCGTTCTTTGGTAGCCGCCGACCTGGGTCGGCGCCGCTCAGCTCCGGTAGTCGCCAACCTTGGTTGGCGGTGCTGTGCCAACCAAGGTTGGCACCTACCACGGCAAAGCCAAGGTTGGCATCTACCGTACAAGCGGCGGTGTTCGTGTTCGTCTGCGCCGCCAGCCATCCGCTGCTGGATGCGTTGACCTCCGGCGGCCTTGGCGTTGCGCTGGCCTGGCCCTGGAGCGAACACCGCTTCTTCGCACCCTGGCGGCCGATCCGCGTGTCGCCGTTCGCGCCGCAGTTCTTCAGCGCGCGCGGCCTGGCCACCCTGCTGTCGGAACTGCGCTGGGTGTGGCTGCCGCTGGCCGGCGCTGTCATCGCCTGGAAACTGATTCACCCCGCCCCCGCTGCCCCACGAGATCTGTCATGAGTACTGCCCTGCCCTCCGCATTGGTTGCCGAACTGTCCGCCCTGCTGGGCAGCGACGGCTGGCGCATGGATGACGGCGCACTGGAGGCGAACGCGCAGGACAACTCATGGCGCCACCAGCGCCCGGCTGCGGTAGCACTGCCGGCAGACATCGAACAGGTGCAGGCGCTGGTGCGTGCCTGCCGCGCGCATGGCGTGGCCCTGGTCGCGCGCGGTGCGGGCACCGGCACCACCGGCGCCGCCGTGCCAGTGCCCGGCAGCATCGTGCTGTCGTTCACCCGCATGGATCGCATCCTCGAGATCCGCGCCGGTGACCGCTGCGCGGTGGTGCAGCCGGGTGTACTCAACGGATCGCTGCAGCAGGCACTGGCGCCGCACGGCCTGTTCTGGGCACCGGACCCGTCCAGCGCCGAGATCTGCAGCATCGGCGGCAACCTCGCCTGCAATGCCGGTGGTCCGCGCGCGGTGAAGTACGGCACCAGCCGCGACAACGTGCTGGGCCTGGTAGCAGTGACAGGTACTGGCGAGGTGATCCGCTGCGGCGGTGCCTACACCAAGGACGCCACCGGCTATGACCTCACCCACCTGCTGGTCGGCAGCGAAGGCACGCTGGCGCTGATCGTGGAAGCCACGCTGAAGCTGACCCCGCTGCCGGTCAGCCAGGCCGGGCTGCGTGTGCTGTACCGCGATGCCGACGCGGCCGCCTCTGCCGTCTCGCGGCTGATGTCGCAGCCGGTCGTTCCCACGCGCTTGGAATTCATGGACGCACGCAGCCTGGAGCTGTTGCGCCTCAATGGCGCAGACGTACCCGAGGCGGGCGCGATGTTGCTGGTCGAGGCCGATGGCGACCACGACACCCTGCCCTATCTGCTGCAGGCATTGGCGACCGCCGCCGAAGGTGACGGCATGATCGCACTGGACGTGGCGATGGAAGGCCGCGCGCGCGACCAGCTGTGGGCCGCACGCAAGGCCTTGTCACCCGCGCTGCGCAGCGTCGCCCCGGGCAAGATCAACGAAGACGTGGTGGTACCGGTATCGCGCATCCCCGATCTGGTGGCCGGCGTGCAGGCATTGGCGCGCGACTATTCGCTGACCATCGTCACCTTCGGCCATGCCGGCAACGGCAACCTGCACGTCAACATCCTGTACCACCCGGACGATGCCGACGAGAACGCACGCGCGCATGCCGCGCTGCCGAAGATCTTCGAACTGACGCTGGCGCTGGGTGGCACGCTGTCGGGCGAACACGGCATCGGCCTGGCCAAGCGTGATTTCATGGCGAAGGCGTTCAGCGCGGAAACGTTGGCGGCGATGCGCGCGATCAAGGCCGCGCTGGATCCGGATGGCATCCTCAACCCGGGCAAGGTGCTGCCGCCGGCATAGGCCGCGGACAAGTGTTGAGCCGAGCCATGCTCGGCTCCCCGCGTTCCGCGTGGGCTTGCGCGAGCGGAACGGAGAGCAGCAAAGCGCGGGCCCGGCTCTACAGTGGATTGTCGCCCGCAATATCGATCAGGGTCTGCCGGAAGCTGGGCAACAGCACGCGGTTGCCATGGCCGCTCAGGTGATCGTTGTCGAAGAACAGCGGTTCACCGTCCTGCACGGCTGAGCAGGTATCCGGCCCGCACAGCAGCGGCAGCGGATCCCACACGGTCAGTGACGGGTAGCGCGCGGCCAGCTCGGCCAGCAGTGCCATCTGCGGTGCACGCAGCATCTGCAGATCCACGCGCGACATGCTCAGGCCACCGGCGCACGCCGGATTGCTACGGTTGAACCAGTCCGAGCAGCGGTAGGCCCCGGCCTTGAACAGCGGCAGCGGTGCATCGATGACCACGTGCACGCCCAACCGCTGCAGGCGGCCCAGCACACGCTCGGCTTCATCATGTGCCGCCTGCGCATGCGCGGGCGTGCGTTCGGCCAGCAACTGCCGATAAATCTGCTGTGCGTCCTGTTGCTGCCAGTCGAACCCTCGCAGCTCCGGCATGCGCAGTGCCGCCAGCAACACGATGTCACCCGGGCGCGCATCGCGTTCGATGGCCGACAGGCTGTCCTCGATGAAGTCCTGGCAGTCGGCCGGGCTGGCCCGCAGCAGATTGACGAAGCTGCAGCCGCCGCGATCCTCCTGGCGGACCTCCATCCCGGTCTGTCGCGCGACCATGCTGGTCATCGTGCGGTAGGCCGCCGCATGCGAGTCGCCCACAACAAACAGGCGTCGCCCTTCAAGCGCGGGTGCGTCCACCGGTTCCAGCGGTCGCCACGCCGGGTAGCGGCGCGCTTGCCACGCATAGCCATCACGGGTGACGCTGAGCGAGATCTGCTCGTGGTACTCCACCGTCGCCCAGGCGCCGGCGCCGCACAGCGCTACCACCGGCAGCGCCATTGCCAGCACCTTCGCCGGCGCCAGCCGCAACAGCGGCAGGGCACTGCGCAGCGGACGTTCCACGCAATGGTAGGAAGCGGCCGACACGGCCAGCAGCAGCACCGGATACAGCCACAGCGCAGCGCCCTGCAGCCCGTAGGTCCAGCGCAGCAGCACCAGCAGTGGCCAATGCCACAGGTACAGCGAATACGACAGGCGCCCCAAGTAGGACAGCGGTGCCCAGCCCAGGGCGCGGCCGACCCGCGATTGGCCATGCCCGGCTACCGCCGCCAACAGCAGCAGGGTGCCGACCACCGTGGCCAGCACACCCGGCACCGGCATCGCCAGTTGCGGCGCGACAAGTACGCCCGCCAGCAGCAGGGCCAGGCCGGACAGTGCGAGCGCGTCCCCGCGCTTGCCGGGACCGCGCGTGCTCATCCACTGGTACAACAGCGCACCGGCCGCCAGTTCCCAGAACCGCGACGGCAGCAGATAGAACGCCGCCGCCGGGGCCGTCTGCGCCTGCCAGGCCGCCCACGCCAGCGACAGCACCGTGAGCGCCGGCAACAGCACACGCGACCACGGCCAGCGGTCGCGGCCGCGCAACCAGACGAAGAACAGCAGCGGGAACACCAGGTAGAACTGCTCCTCCACGCCCAGTGTCCAGGTGTGCAGGAACGGATTGAGCTCCGCGCCGGGCGAGAAGTAGTCATCCTGCTGGCCGGCCAGTACCACGTTGCTGAAACCCACCAGCGCCGCCCAGCCGGTCTGGTCGAACTGCTCGTTGCGCCAGGCGCGGGGAATGAACAGCGCCGACAGCACGAAGGTGGCCATCAGCATCACCAGCAGCGCCGGCAACAGGCGCAGTACGCGGCGCCGGTAGAAATCGAGCAGCAGCGCGCCCAGTGGCATGCCTGCACGCGCAGCCAGCGATTGGCTGATCACGAAGCCGGAGACCACGAAGAACAGGTCCACGCCGGTGAAACCACCGGGCAGCCACGCCGCGTTCGCATGGAAGACGATGACGGCCAGCACGGCCAGTGCACGCAGGCCATCGATGGCAGCGTTGTGGGAGCGTTCGGGGTGAAGCATGCGGGCGACCGTCAGCGAGCGATCCGGCAGCATGGCCAGAGCTGGCGCAGTCATTCAATGGACAATCGCGACAGACGTGGACATCGTTCATGTCCGATCCCAACTCAGCACGATGGTGAAGCCGAGCCATGCTCGGCTGTTCTGCAGTCAGATCGCTTGGGGTCAGAGCCCATTGCCAGGCAATGGGCTCCGACCCCGGCATCGGCCCTGGCGTCGTTGTTTACCAGGCCATGCGCAGGCCCACCTGGCCACCCGCGTTGCGGTAACCGTGGTCACCGCGCTGCACGCTCAGGCCGCCCCATGCGTTCCAGCGCTGGTCCAGCTTCAGCTCGGCACCGGCCTGCACTTCGTAGCGGTTGCGCGGCACATCCGCGCCCAGCGTGTCGCCGTTGAACTGCAACGCGCTGGTGCCGCTGCCACGTAGCCAGTTCACGCCCAGGTAGGGCTGCACCACGCTGTCCGCCGCGATGCCGCCACCGAACACGCGCACGCCCACGCGTCCGTTCAGGCCACCGGCATCGGCACGATCGATCACCGTGCCGTTGTGCTCCACATGACGATCGGCGCGGAACTCCGCGTACGACAATTGCAGCTGCGGCTGCAGGTACAGCTGGCTCGACGCCCCCTGCCAGACGCTGAAGGTGTAACCCGCCTCCAGCGACGCGCTGGTCGTGCGCGAATCGTACTGCTCCGGCTCCAGGCCCACGCCCCGCACCCGGTTGTCGAAACGGCCGTACTGCACGTTCGCATCCACATAGGCGCCGTGACTGCCCTCGGCGTCCTGCAGCCAGGTGCCATAAACACCCAGCGCAGTGCCACGCACGCGGCCGGTAGCGGTGTAGCCGGTCAGATCCGAAACGACGCGGTTGTCGGCGCGGCCACTGCCCAACATCACCCCGAAGGCGGCGTTGCCCCGACGCAGCAGATCACTGCCGACCTGCAGCACCGAGGTAGTGCCGTCCACCGACAGCTGACCACCCACCGCAGTGAAATCGGCATTGCTGCGGCCTACGCGCGCCCACGCAGTGCGCTCGGTGCCGATGGCGCCGGTGCGCTCATGCATGCGGTGGGCAAACATGTTGATGGCGGCCGACTGGTTGGCCAGGTAGACACCTGCCTCGGGACGCAGCACCGGCGGCGGCCGGATCGGGTCCACCGGCCCCACGCCACCTTCCCCGCCGTCTCCCGGGTCTGGCCCCGGGCCGGGATTCACGGCACAGCCCGGCGCAGCCGGATCGTCCTCGCACACATCGAACCACTGCGAACGCAGGTACCAGTTGCCATCGGAAGGATCGGCCAGGCCGCCGTGGAACAGGAAGTACTCGTACGAGCCGCCCACCGCACGGCCTGCCAGCGCATAGCGCGCCAGCGATGCACCGTCCACTTCGATCAGCTGGATGCCGTCCGCCGTAGGTGCGCCCACTCCACCAATGTTGTTGACCACGATGCTCGCATCACCCGAGGTATTCCCCCGCACATGCAGGCGATCGATCGCACTGTCATCGCCCGCCAGTGCGCCCTGGAACAGGAAGGTGGCACCTTCGCTGTGCAGGTCGCCGTCCACGGTGAGCGTGTTGAAGCGGCCGCTGCCGTCGGACAACGCCAATCCACTGCTGAGCACCTGCAGCCCACTGATCGTGGCATCGGCGGCCAACGTCCACTGGCTGCCGTTTTCGATCGTCATCGTCCGCACCAGATCGGAAGCCCCCTGCCACAGCGAGCCGCCGGCCAAACGCACATGCACATCGGACTGTGGCACCAGTCCGGCGTTCTCGTCCTCGGGCGTGGTGACGATGTCGCCCACCATCTGCGAATGCCCTTCCAGCACCACGTCGAAGCGCCCGGCCACCGCCGCATCCAGTGCCAGGCCGATGCCGTTGCCACCGGATACCAGCGCTCCGTTGGACAGTGTCAGGCCCGCGTCACGGCTGCTGCGCAGCCACACACCACCATGCTGTGCGCTGACCAGCGAGCCACCGTCGATGCTCATGCGGCCGTTGTCATTGACCACCGCTGCCCACGCGTCTTCGCCTTCGGTGCGGACGTGGGTGTTGGTCAGGATCATCTGCCCCGGTCCACCCGAAATGACACCATGCGAGGAGCGGCCCAAGGTGCGCAAACGGCTGTCGGCCAGCGTGACGGTGCCACCAGTACGGGCAATCGCTGCAGCAGATCCATCACCCTGGGTCAGCACATCGGTGTCGATCGCCTCGATGCGCGGGCGGCGGTTTGCATCGTCCTGCGCGTACAGGCCATGGGCAGAGCTGCCCTTTGTACTCAGCGTCGTGCTGAAAATCTGTGCTACGCCGCCACGCACATCCAGCCCGAGCCCGCGATCCCCCTCGGCCGCCACCGACGAATCACGCAGCACCAGCGTGGACTGGTTCGGCATCCAGATGGCAGTGCCGGCAGAGGCCGCAAGCGAGCTGCGTTCCACCGTCACCGTATTGCCGCGCCCGTTGATGTCCAAGGCCCATATCTCGCTGCGCACGCTGCTGTCGCGCAGGACGGCTTCGCTATCCTGCATGAGTCTCAGCCCATAGGTGCCGGACAACACGCTGCCCTGTACAGCCAGGGTGCCACCGGACATCTCCACCGCGATGCCGTGTGCACCCTGAACGGCGATCCTGCTGTCGACGACATGAGCAGTACCGCCCAGTCCCAGGCCGGTTACCGATCCACCCTGCACGTCGACGTCAACCGCGTGCATTGACAGTGTCGCACCAGGTTGCACCCGAGCGGCGTAACCCGCATTACCAACGAGACGGATACTCGAATCCCGCAGCACTACATCCGCTGAGCCGGTCGCCAGCACACCGCTCTGTCCGTTGCCGTCCATCTCGATGTGGACACCGCCCAACGTCGCAGTACCGGCATTTGCATGCAGGCCTGAAGCACCGGCGCGGCTCACCTGCAGTTGCCCCCCCTGCACCTGCAAAGTGCCACCCATCAGCCGCAAGGCATCACCTCCGCTGCTGTGCACCCGCACATCCTGCAGTTCGGCATGGGCATCCTGCACCTGCACGCCATGCGCGCTGTTGCCGGTGGTTTCGATGAGCACTCCCTTGGCGCGCAGGCTCGCGCCTGCGGCGACCGATGCCCCTGCGGCGGATATGCCCGTCGTGGTCAGTTTCCCCCCTTCCAGCGAAACCAGGCTTCCGGCGCCCTCGACATGCACCGCGTGCGCTGAACGTCCTTCCGTGGATAGATTCACTGGGCCTGTTGGCAGAATGCGGCCGCCGTTGAGGGCATGGAACGCGTACCCCGAGGTATCTCCCGGCAGTACCGGCTCGGTGGTGTGGTAGTCGCCTGGCGGGGGCGTCTGGTCATCGCCGTCGGCCACGACCTGCTGTGCGCTGGCGTGACCACTGGTGAACAGGCCAGCGGCCAGGGCAACAGCCAGCAGCTGGGGCGCCGGGGTGGAACTCTGCATGGAAAGCACTCCTGAATGGAGGGGCCATGCTCAGCGCTGCTACCGGCCGGCACCATCGAACACATTGCAAAACGCCCGCGGGACGCTGCCGCAGGGCTGGCTGGCAGCTGAAGGCACCCGGGGTGTCCAGTGCGCTTTACAACTTTTTGCATGGGACGGCCGCGCCTGCGCACACAGACTGCGGCCAAAGGAGACGCGTTCCTTCGCATCCAGCCCCCATCACGGCCGCTCAAGCAAAGCCGACTGACACGGGAGCCGATCCGAATGTCCTACGTGGTACCGCGTGCCTCCCACATTTCCGACACAAGGATCCCCCCATGAAGCTCAGCTCCGTCGTTTCCTCGCCTCGACCGCCGACGCCGCACCGGCTGTTCCGCAGCCTGCTGCTGGCCCTGGCTTCGCTCCCCGCCGGCGCTGTACTGGCAGGCGATCTGGATGACCAGACCGCCGAGGTGGGTGCAGCTGACCCGATCGAGGCCTGGAGTCTCATCAATGGCTCGCAGTTGACGGTCAACGGCGGGCAGACCCAGCACATTCGCGCGGGGGATACGTCCGTGGTGAACCTGCAGAACGCGCGGGTCGTCCGCACCGGTTTGGAACGCGAGGCCATCTATCTGTACGGTGAAGCCACGCTTGTGGCCAACTCAAGCCGGATCGACGGCAGCGTCTTTATTGACAGTGGCAACACCTCGGTAACGCTGAAGGACAGCATCGTGGTGGTTGACGCTGCCCAGCTGGTGCCCGGTGCAAATTCGAGCATCGGCGTGGATGCCTCGATCCTGTCGACCTGGGACTCGCAGTTCACTCCCTCGGTCGTGCTGGATGGCACATATGTTCGCGTCGATGACCTCCACTCACCGCCCCGTCCCTTCACCACAGGGATCGGCGCCCGCCTTGTGGTGGGCCAGATGGATATCCTCAATGGTTCACAGGTGGTGGCGGCCAATGTGGGTGCATTGCTGATGGGTGAGCGTGTTGACTCCGGCGCGCTGCGGCTCGACATAAATGACTCCACCCTGCAGTCCGGCCGCGGTGCTGCCATCCAGGTCATCCCACGGTTCGCGAGCACCTACAACATCACCGTAGCGAATGGCTCACACCTGATTGCAGGTGACGGCAACCTGCTGCGCGTAGGCCGCGATGGCGCCGTTTCCGGCTCGTTCACCGACGTGAACTTCACCGTGGATGATGCGCGCTTGTCGGGTGATGTCCGCCTTGATTCCCTGTTCGCCACCATGGGTTCGCTGAATGTCGCCCTGCGCAACAAGGCGCAGATCGACGGCCGTTTCATCAATGTCACCCGTGCCGAAATCGACGGCGACAGCAACTGGCTGATGACCGGTGACAGCAACGTCGGCCGGCTCAGCCTCGGCAGTACCGGCACCGTGGCACTGGGCAATGGCAGCACGTTCAATACCCTCACTGCCGACACCTTCACCGGCAATGGCGGCACCCTGCTGTTCAACACCATGCTCGGCGATGACAGCTCATTGACCGACAAGCTGGTGATCAACGGCGACGCCAACGGCCAGGCGAACGTGCGCGTGCTCAATGCCGGTGGCGCCGGTGCGAAGACCGACAAGGGCATCGAGCTGATCCGCGTGGGCGGTGCGTCCAATGCGCAGTTCGACCTGCAGGGCCGCGCGGTGGGCGGGCAGTACGAGTACTTCCTGTTCAAGGATGCCAGCGACGGCGGTTGGTACCTGCGCTCGGCGCTGGCCGGCGCGCCGGACCCGTGCGTGGTCGATCCCACGCTGCCGGAGTGCAGGCCGATCGATCCGGTGGACCCCGTCAATCCGATCGACCCGATCGATCCGATCAACCCAGGCCCGGTGCTGCGCCCGGAAGCAGGCGCGTACCTGGCCAACCAGTTCGCGCTGGACCAGCTGCTGCGCCACGGCTTGCGCGACCGCCAGGGCGGTAGCGCCACCGCCGCCGATGGCGTGCGAGGCTGGACCCGCGTGGATGCCACGCAGAGCAGGCTGTCGGCGGTGGAAGACCAGCTGTACCTGCGCGTAGACCGCTCGCGCCTGCAGCTGGGTGCAGACGTGGGCGTGTTCGACAACGGCCGTGGCCGCGTGGGTGTGATGGGTACCGTTGCGCAGTCCAGCGCTACCTCGCACTCGGAGCTGACCGGCTACAGCGCACGCGGCAAGGTGGAAGGCGGCGCGCTGGGTGTGTACGGCAACTGGAGCACCGATGCGCTGTATATGGATGCCAGCGCGCAACGCGGCCAGTTCCGCAATCGCGTGCAGGGCGACGGCCTGGCCGAGGAACGCTATGACTCGGATCTCTGGCAATCGTCACTGGAAGCGGGTTATCGCTTCAACATCGGCCAGATCGGCAGCACGGCGCTGACCCTGCAGCCGGAGCTGCAGCTGGTCTACACCGATGCGAACACGGATGTGCACAGCGAAGCCAACGGCACCGTGGTGCGCGCACTGGGTGACAGCGGTTTGTCCGGCCGTGCAGGCCTGCGCCTGCAGGGTGAAGGCCGCAGCGCCGCCGGTGCCTCGGTCAGCCCGTACGTGGTGGCGAACTGGTACCGCGATGGCGCCAGCAACGGCATGGCGTTTGACGAGGAAGCACTGAACGCCAGCGTGCCGCGCAATCGCTACGAATTGAATGCAGGTGCGCGGGTTGACTTCCGCACCGGGCTGAGTGCGTCGAGTGGGTTTGGCGTGATGCGCGGTGACCACGGTTGCCGCGAGGCCACGGCCAACGTGAGTGTCGCCTACAAGTGGTGATGTAAGCACGAACGGCGCCGGTGAGATCCGGCGCCGTTCTGCTTTCTGCCTTCTGTAGCGCCGAGCACAGGCTGGGCTCCACGAGAAATATCGCACCTGCCGTGCTGATGCGCGTCTGGCCTCGCATATTGCACGCGCCGCAATTCTGCAGCGCTTTCGAAGTTGGAGCCTTACTGGCTGCCAGCTGAAGGCACCCGGGGTGTCCAGTGCGCTTTACAACTTTTTGCATGGGACGGCCGCGCCTGCGCACACAGACTGCGGCCAAAGGAGACGCGTTCCTTCGCATCCAGCCCCCATCACGGCCACTCAAGCAAAGCCGCGTGACACGGGAGCCGATCCGAATGCCTACGTGGTGACGCGTGCCTCCCACATTCCCGACACAAGGATCCCCCCATGAAGCTCAGCTCCGTCGTTTCCTCGCCTCGACCGCCGACGCCGCACCGGCTGTTCCGCAGCCTGCTGCTGGCCCTGGCTTCGCTCCCCGCCGGCGCTGTACTGGCAGGCGATCTGGATGACCAGACCGCCGAGGTGGGTGCAGCTGACCCGATCGAGGCCTGGAGTCTCATCAATGGCTCGCAGTTGACGGTCAACGGCGGGCAGACCCAACGCATCCAAGCAAGCGATACTTCCCGGGTGATACTCGAGGGCGCCCAAGTCACCAGCGTCGGCACTCAACCGGATGCGATCCGGCTCACACGCCAGGCATCGCTGAGTGCACGCAATTCACGGATCAATGGCCAGGTTGCGGTGCTTGGTGCCAGCACGTCGTTGTTGCTTGAAAACAGCGTTGTGCTGGTCAACAGCAGCAACGGCACAACCACTGGCAAATTGGTGGGCGTCGACCTCAACCCAGGCCAGGAAGGTGCGCTGGTAAGCTCACCTCATGCAAGCATCGATGGCACGCTCATCCAGGTTGACGACGGCATAGTTTCGGACCGACCACATCTCCGTGGCCTGGGTGTCCGCTTGATGACAGGCCAGATGGACATCATCAATGGTTCCCGCGTCGTCGCCTCCAACGTAGGCGCAATGTTGTGGGGCGACAGCAACACCAATGGGCTGCTCAGGCTTGAAGTCAACAACTCGACCCTGCAATCGGGCCGTGGTGCAGCCATCCAGGTAAGGCCGAGGTCCGACAATACCTACGACATCACCGTGGCAAACGGCGCACATCTGATTGCCGGGGATGGAAACCTTGTGCTGGTTGCCCGCGAGGGCGGCATTGTCAGTGCGCGCACCGATGTCAACGTTGCGGTGGACGACGCGCGCCTCATCGGCAACGTCAGCTTCGATCCGGTGTCCGTCACCAATGGCTGGCTGAATGTCGCCCTGCGCAACAAGGCGCAGATCGACGGCCGTTTCATCAATGTCACCCGTGCCGAGATCGACGGCGACAGCACCTGGCTGATGACCGGTGACAGCAACGTCGGCCAGCTCAGCCTCGGCAGTACCGGCACCGTGGCACTGGGCAATGGCAGCACGTTCAA